>JAZADA010000018.1:0-3858 GCA_036124135.1 Planctomycetota bacterium
GAATAAAGAAAGACCGGGTTCTTGGTGAGGTGAGGTGTATCGGGGCAGAAGAAAGGGACGGTAACCATGAAGGCAGCATCCTGGACCAGGACGCCAACATAACGATGGTCGGGATGATAATCCCAGGGGCGATGGCTGATTACGATATCCGCTTTCCAGTTTCGAATAAGTCGCGTGATGATACGGCGATTTTCCAGGGTCGGCATCAATTCGCCGTCATGAATATCGAGTATTTCTGCCTCGCATCCAAGCCGCCGAGCGACCTCTTTCGACTCGGCCGTTCGCCGCTTGGCAAGCGCTCCCCCGGCCATCTGCCAATGCCCAATATCACCATTGGTCACGGAAACAAGCTTCACATGGTGCCCCGCTCTGGCCCACTTGGCCGCGGTACCACCCGATTTATATTCAGCATCATCCGGGTGGGCTCCGAAACAGATAATCCTGAGTTTGCCATCATCCTTGACCACCTGCTGGCTGACCCCTTTCTTCTGCTGCACACGAGCTGCCGCTACGGCGGGAGCTTCTGCGGAACTGACTTGCGCCTGGCCATCCCGTCCGCTGGCAACCTGGGGTCGATCCGCATTCCCGATGACCCAGCCTACGGACCATGCGATCACCAGGGCAAGAATCATTGCAATCCGAGTCTTCATCGTTACGTTCCTCGTGAAAATACTAAACAGGCAAGGGGGCGCATTCATGGGGGGCATTCATGGAAATGATGGCGACCGGGAGACCTCTGCTCAACCGTTCCCCCACGCCACATCCCTTGCCCCGCAAAATGCTATCCCACGATCTTGGCAAGTAAGCCGGTCTGTTCCAGTACCGCCATGGTACCGAGCAGGAAGAAAAATACTCCTGCCAGGGAAAGTGCAATACGAACGAACCAATTGGGTCGCAACTGGGGTGGCAGTAACGTCATGTTAATCACCACGGTATGCCAGCAACTGATACCCAGCGCCACGTTAAAAATCATCGTCGCATACTTGATCAGATCACTGGGAGGTAACGCCAGCATAATCAATCCAAAGCAAGCGTAACCCGTGAGTACCCGGAAATAAACAATCCGAATTGCCTTCGGCTCCAGTTTTCGCAGTCGCTTGCTGGCCGTCCAGAAGGCATCCACCCAGCGACGACAGATGCCGTCTATCGAACTAGCCATACTCGGGGCCAGTACCATGAATCCACACAGCAGGGTCATGAACCAGAAAACATCCCCCATGCCAGCTCCCCAGCTTTCAGTGACGGTCTTTCCCACTCCCTCAGCGGTCATGGCCGCACCATCCCATTTACCGGCATCGGTACCACGTCGAAGGAACTGGATTGAAAGCATGCTCGGCAGGGCCAACCCCACGAAACAGGTCGGCATCCAGAAAGCCAGTTGATCGCGGCAAACATGCCGGTACCAACGTCGCCACCTGGGCAGGGACTCCTCGGTGACCTCGAACACAGATCCCACATGTGACAACTGGATATTATGCCCACCCACAACACTCGGAATAGCACCTACATGATGGCCCATTCCCCATCCCTGATCCCGCGTAAAGTTACTGGTCGGGGTGTTCGAAAGCCCACCTGATCCGGCAATCGCTGCCAACCCGGCAATGAAGGCAATCAGTGTAAAATCGATATCGGGAAAACCCTCACCACGGAACATCGACAGGAAAACATTGTCGATATTATTACCATCGCGAATGCCGTCTCCATCCACATCGACGAATTTATCCGGCTTATCATCAAGATTCACATCAGGCCACTCATCTGGCACACCGTCCTTGTTTTCATCCACACACTCAACTTTCATGTTACTCCAGGTATCCAGCCGACCGTCATCGTCCGTATCAACATGGGTGGTCAGGGAACCCCACCAATCCAACTGGCCATCACCATCGGTGTCGACCGGTGTATCGGGCGTACCATCCTGGTTAAAGTCCGGCCACGGCTTCTTTGCTGCCACGTGACTTGCAATATCCTTGAGTACCAGTTCGACCTCATCCGCGTTTCCATCATTGTCCCAGTCATCCCCTGGAACAACCTTGCCATCACTGCCAACCTTCTCGGCACGTTCGATGGGAACGTTTCCAAACTGCACGAAGCCACTGCCAATTTCAACCCAGGTGGAAGGACTCGAAAAGAATACCGCCAGTGTCAACAGGAAACCGAAGACCAACACGATCTTGACAGACATGATAATCCGCAGGGAATTGTAGATCTTGCCACCGAAGAATAACGGCACCAGGGCCGCCAGGAAAATCAGGTACCCGATCGCGGTAACCAGCATGTAATCATCGCTGGTCGGCACCACTCCCCCCTTGATGATGGTGGCCACCGGGGTCGCCGCGTTCTTGGCCAGGTAAGGAAAGATGGATCCCAGGTCAAAAATCAGGTAGGCGCAAACCCAGAACTTGGGTCCGGGCATCGTGCGAAATTTACCTGTAAAGATTGGTTCACCGGTGTAGAGCGTATAGCGGCTGATCTCGATATTATAGATCACCTGTCCCAGCACACTGATCGTGGCCAGCCACAACAGGGCAGCACCATACTTGGCTGTGACTAGTGGTCCCAGCAACCATTCCCCACCCCCGATCGCTGCTCCACCCATCACCAGGGCCGGGCCCAGCATGGCAAACCAGTTACGACGGGTAAATTTCGGCGCATCGATGAGATCAGCAGTTTCCCACTGCGGCATCTCCGGACTGCCCGGATGCGGCGCCACGAAGCCACTGGCTGGCGCGCTCGTGCTATTCTCGGTGCCGTTGCCTGTTACATCCGCTTGCTCATCGTCGGGTCGAGTGGGTTCGTCCGTCATCCGGTTTACCTCGCTACCTAAACTGATGAAAAGATCTTGATCACCTGGCGTTGCCGGGGCACGCTCGGGAATTCAATCCCGCGTGAACTGGTCCCGGCAACCTTCCGTGCCTGTTGTTTTATACGCACCACGGTACGGCGTAAAGTCTAGCAGTGCCGAACGCCCCTGCTTTCCCAGCTACCGGCGAACCACGCATCCCCTCATAACATGGATCACGGAACCCTGGTTATCCTGCTGGATCACGTTGCAACTGCATCGTGAGAGGGGTAAAACAAGCGACCAGGTTAAGCACGTAAAGACCACCCCATAGAGCCATCACGCTTTGTATCTCCGGGAGATATCCATGACGCAACAGGATCTGAATGGAAAAACAGCCCTTGTAACCGGCGCCGCCAAGGGAATTGGCCGTGCCTGTTGCTTACGGCTGGCCGCTGCAGGCGCCAATATCGCCATCAACTACATGACCAGCGAAGCGGCTGCCCGGGAAACCCTGGCCATGGTCGAACAACTGGGCGTCCAGGCGATCACCGTGCAGGCTGACGTTTCTTCTGCCGAACAGGTAACGACCATGGTCGACTCGATCACTTCCGCGCTCGGACCGGTCGACCTGCTGGTAAATAACGCAGGCATCTTTGACTACGTGGACCACCAGGCAACTACCTATGAGCAGTGGCAACGCACCATGGATTACAACCTGAACAGCGCCTACCTGGTCACCTGGGCCGTCAAGGAATCCATGATCCAACGCAAGTTTGGTCGCATCGTTAATATCGCCTCCATTGCCGGATTGCGTGCCCGCCCCAACTCGATTGCCTACGCGGTCAGCAAGGCGGGGATGATCGCCCTTACCAAGAGCCTTGCCGAAGCGATTGCCGCGGAAAACATCCGTGTGAACGCGATCGCTCCCGGACTGATTGAAACGGATATCATCCGTGACGTCGACGAGGCAGCCAAGCAAAAACTGATTGATGCCACGCCAATGCTACGACTGGGGCAACCGAGTGAGATCGCGGATGTCACCCACTTCCTGCTGTCGGAACAGTCCAGCTTCA
>JAZADA010000019.1:0-12716 GCA_036124135.1 Planctomycetota bacterium
TGGATCGCCTGTGGATTAGAAGGATCCTGCGCCGCCGTCTGCAGGTGCCCATGGGCGGAATTGCGAGCCTGGATCACCGCTTCAAGCGTATCACGTTCGTGACCCATGTAACCCTTGGCAACTTCAACCAGGTTTGGGATCAGGTCATAGCGTCGCTTGAGCTGGACTTCGATTTGCGCAAAACCGTTCTTGAAGCGATTTCGCAACATCACCAGCTTGTTGTAAATCCCGATCATCATGATCGCAATGATGAAAATAAAGAACGCCAGGACGCCGAGGACGATCAGGATAGGTATCCACATTCCGCCGAGTACGATCAGGTCAGGTAACATAAATTCTTTGCCCTCGTTCTGGGCAACCCATCAAGGGATTGCAGTTTTCCCACGGACACACCCCAGTCCCCCTGCGATGTTCCGCATCGCTGTGAGTTTAGCGGATTCCTGTTTCAGACGTCAATTCGAGCTGCCCACAAGTGTGGATTTACTGTAGAAACCGCCCCCTAAAACCGTGTCCACCGTCCGTTGACATCAGTTACCCCCACTTTTAGGATGTTTTCAACGTCGTCCTATCAATTCCCTGCCGTTACCGTGTTCACGATCAAGCTATGACACCCTCCCGTAAGGCCGTTCTGCTGCTTAGTGGAGGACTCGATTCCTGCACCACGCTGGCTATTGCCCAGCAGCAGGGATTCGACGTCCATGCGATCAGTTTCCGTTACGGTCAACGACACTCCCATGAGCTCTCCGCCGCCAGTGAAATCGCTCGCTCCATGCAGGTTGCAGCCCACGTGACGCTGGACATTAACCTTGGTGACCTGGTCGCCTCCGCCTTAACCACCGACATCCCGGTCCCGAAGCACTCTAGCACCGATGAAATCGAAAGCTCCATCCCGGTTACCTATGTGCCGGCTCGGAATACCGTCTTCCTTTCCTTCGCACTGGGCTGGGCAGAAGAACTGGGGGCTGCGGACATCTTCCTGGGCGTCAACGCATTGGACTACAGTGGCTACCCCGACTGCCGCCCGGAATACCTGGCCGCTTTCGAAACGCTAGCCAACCTGGCCACGAAAAGTGCCACGCAAGATGGTCAGCGAACGCGAATCCATGCGCCTCTCATCGATATGACCAAGGCGCAGATCATTGAAACGGGACTCCAACTGGGCGTGGACTACTCGTTAACGACCAGCTGTTACGATCCTGCCCCGGAAGGTACTGCCTGTGGTGAGTGCGATGCCTGCCTGCTGCGACTCAAGGGTTTCGCCGAGAACGGTATTGACGATCCGATTAGCTACCAGGCCAGGTAAGGATCACGAATAGATGGCGGTCATCGGCCGCCCCACAGACACTGGGTAAGGCCGATCCAGCGCATCTCGATATTCACCAGCAGGGTTGATCCCCAGCGCCGAGAACATCGTCGCTGCCACGTCCCATGGCCCATACCGTGCTGTGATCACATCACCACCGAGACGATCCGTTTTTCCGATCACCGCACCGCGATGCACTCCAGCGCCGGCCATCAGTATCGAATAAGCGGAGGCCCAGTGTTTTCTGCCAGGCGCGTTCCCTGGGAAATTGGGTTCCGGAGCAACGAGCGGCGCTCGTCCAAACTCACCCATGCAAACGACCAGTGTCGTCTCCAGTAAACCGCGTTGATCGAGGTCATTTAGCAGCGTCACCATCGTGGCGTCGAAGCGCGGGCAAAGATGGACCTTCAGCGCATCGAAAATATCATTATGCGTATCCCAGCCATATTCAGCGGTTTCCGTCGGCGCCAAATCCTGCCCTCGATTGGAATGATTCCAAATGACCGTGGTAAATGGGACGCCCGCTTCCACGAGCCTGCGGGCCAGCAAACAGGCTTGGCCCGGACGGTGGCGGCCATAGGCGTCACGGATGGAGGCTTTCTCCAGGCCAAGATTAAAGGCATTCCGGACCCGCTTGGAGGCCAACACCTCGAGCGCCTGACGGTACTGTTGCGTGGTGTCCGCAACACCGCGAAATTGCTCCATCGCTTTAAGTTGATTGTCATAAGCCTCTTTGAGACGCATTCGCGCACCAAGCCGTCGCAACGGCAGCGCCGCCCGCGGGTCGATAGACGGCATCGCCAAACGCTGACGATTGACATCACCCAGCAGCAGCGGTTCATACTCACGGCCGAGCAACCCTGCGTACTGCCCGGGACCGGGTTCCAAAGGCACCAACGCTGGTCCATTGACGTGGATAGCCTCGTAAGGAAAGCCTGCCCGCGCACCGACCCTTCGTACGATCGAACCATAGGTCGGCAAATCCGTTGGCCGGACTGGCGGATTTGACGACAGCCGCTCGTGGTAGCGCCCGGTCAGCGCCAGGTACGTAGCCGAGCCATGGTCGAGATCTGCATGCGACATGCTGCGGACGATCGTATATTTGTCAGCTATCTTCGCCAGGCCCGGAAGGCGATCCGTGAAATGCATGCCTGGAACCGCGGTGGAGATCGGCCGAAAAATACTACGGACGGTGTCCGGCGCCTCCGGTTTCGGATCCCAGAGGTCAATCTGGCTTTGTCCACCGCTGGCATAGATCAACAGTACCGATCGCGCCTTATCGAAACCGGGAATCCGCGTGGCTGCCGATTCATCTGCCGAGACGTTCGCACCTGCCGATCCACCCGCCAGCATTGCCGCGGTGGAAAACCGAAGCCATTCACGGCGTGAAACGCCGCCACGACCGTTTCTGTCAGGTAGGGTTAACCGAATCATTCAATGAACGCCCTGGACGTTTCCTTACTGTGACTCTTTGATGGGCTTCGTTTCCTTGGCCGTCTCTTTCTCTTCACGGAAATTGAGTGCTGCCGAATTCAAGCAGTAACGCAATCCGGTTGGCTCCGGGCCATCTTCAAAAACGTGCCCAAGGTGAGCGCCACAGCGGTTACAAAGTACTTCCGTACGAACCATCAAAAACTTACGATCCTCCTCCGTGGCAACGTTCTCGACAGATATTGGATCCCAGAAGCTTGGCCAGCCCGTTCCCGATACAAATTTCGTTTTCGCGTCAAACAACGGTAGCTCACAACAGATGCAGTGATATTTCCCTGGGAGTTTATTATCCCAATACGCACCGCTAAAACTTCGTTCAGTACCCTTTTTGCGAGTCACGTAATACTGCTCTTCCGACAAACGTTCTTTCCACTCGGCTTCCGTAACGGCGCTCCAGTTAACTTCCGCGATCTCAGGAGTGTCACCTGGTACAGCCCCAACGCGAGGGGTCTTAACGCTCGGAGGCGCGTTGCGAGCCTGGTACTCTCGGGTTGTTAACAGGACCACCACGCCAAGGGCGATCATTACCAGGCCGTTTTTCGTCGATTTCTTCATGTGACTAACCTCTTATTTCACACCAACTGGATGGAAACCCCATCAAAAGCCCCTACGCTACCAACAATACTGGCTGCTGAGATTCCCTCATTTTTCAAACGCGTGACAAGATCAGCGGCGTGCTCTGCTCCAACTGAGATCAACAAGCCGCCAGACGTCTGAGCATCGAAGGCAAATTCCTGCAAGTCGCTGGCCACGCCGTCCGCGATGCTTAATTGCGAATCTGCGAAACTTCGGTTCGTTTTACTTGCCCTGGTTAGGTTTCCCTTTCGCGACAACTCGAGTGCACCATCCAGCAACGGCAGACTCGACACATCAATCGTTAACGTCACCCCACTGGATTGGGCCAGTTCCCCAGCGTGGCCGGCGAGTCCGAATCCGGTAATATCAGTGACCGCCGTAGCTCCCAGCTCAACGGCCGCCCGACTGGCGGCTCCATTTAACTGAACCATACTCTCCACGGCGCTCTGCAACGCCACGTCCGGACAACGGCCCGCTTTAAACGCCGTGGTAATAAAGCCTGTTCCGAGCGCCTTGGTCAGTACCAGTTGGTCACCAGGCTGGGCACCCTGGTTAGTCAACATTTCCCCGCGCAACACGGTCCCCGTCGCTGACAGCCCATACTTAATTTCTGTATCCCGAACCGTGTGTCCACCAGCGATTACGGCTCCCGCCAGAGCCACCCGATCCGCGCCGCCCCTGAGGATTTCTTGAAGGATTTCCAACTCCAGCTTGTCATCCGGGAAGCCGACAATATTCAGTGCGGTGATGGGATCGGCTCCCATCGCGTAAATGTCACTCAGCGAGTTGGCGGCCGCAATTTGTCCGTAGGTGAAGGGATCGTCGACCAACGGAGGAAAAAAGTCTAACGACTGCACGACACACAGGTCGTCCTTGATCAGGTAAACGGCGGCATCACTAAAACCTTCTGAGCCAACGAGCAACCGCTCTTCATCGAACTTGGGCAAAGCCTGCACAACCTGTGCAATCCCCTCCTGGGGCAGCTTGCCCGCTCAGCCTGCGCAGCTCGCATAGTCCACTAATCGCTTTTTCCGTCCCCACAACCCCATCGCTTCACCCTCTCACTAAAAATGGTTTCCCGCGGCCACCATGGCTGCCGGCATCCTACTTCGCTTCTGCTTCCAGGTTTCCGTCTATGCGGCTATTCTCAACCGCCTTGCCCGGAAGAAAACTCTTGGTCGCTGTAATTACATTATTACTAAAGACCAGACGCTTACTAGGCTTATCAGACAGCGAAACCGCCGCTGGCTGAACCCCCGAAAATGTGTTCCCGCTGATCGCCACTTCCGACGTACCATCCAGGAGAATACCAGCTGCCGTAAGATCCGTGGCTGCTCGTTTCACCTCACCGTCACCCAGGTAGCTGTTGCTAAAGCTATTTCCCGTGACTGCGATCCGACCACTGTCGGGCCCGATCCGCAGGGCATTAGTTTTCATTATCGTGAACGTATTGGCGGAGACGCTGCATCCGTGGGCATCAACCAGGTCGATACCGGCTCCATTGTGTGCAATAACATTCGAACTCAGGGTGTTTCCATAACAATCCCGTGAAAGGACGATGGCTGTTCCGACGCATTCCTCGATCATGTTAGCCGACACCACGCTACCATACGTATTTTCGATGACGACTCCGTTACCGAGGTGATCATCAAGACAATTACCTGACATCGTCAAATTGTAGCCGTTCACGCAATGTACGGCATCGTCATTTTCTTCGAACTGATTGGCGGAAACCACGATATCATGACACCCCAGGCAGTTCAGTCCCACCTTTTTATTGTAGGTAATCAGGCAATTTGAAATACGCGGATCTTCGTAGCAGGTATCCAGCCGAATGCCGTCACCTCCGTGATAGCTGACCGAAACTGCGTCGAGCAGGATCTCGTTAACCCACCTGGCCTCGATTCCGTGCCCGCTCTTCTCATTACCGGTGACACGCAGGTTCGTTAGTCGCACACGCCACAGCTGCTCCTTGCGCTGAGCTTTTGTTACACCAGGCTTTTCAATAATAATCGCTGGCAGGCCCTCCTCATTTACGTTCTTTATATGGGTCGCGGACCCCGCACCCTGGATACAGACGTCGGATCTGGAAAGCACCAACGGCTCACTTATCTCAAAGGTCCCGGCTGGCAACTGCAACAGGCCACCGTTTTCAGGTATGGCGTCAAAGGCGGCTTGCAAGGTTTCGTACTGGGAGGCGTCGATGGTGGGACACGCACCCGGCAGCCTGATCCCGAGCGGGGAAACCTTCCCTGGCGCCGCGTAAGCGCCACAAATCGCCACCACAAAACCGCAACACAACACCAGTGCCAAGTAGCTATTTATTTTCCTCATAGCGTTCCTCCCCGATTTCACAATTAAGAACACGCGTTCAAATAATACCCACGCTCCACGACGCGACTTCCTTTTCAGGATACCCGATCTCGGCATAGATACGAACCTTTCAAGTTGCTAAACTAGCCACGCAGTACCCTGGTAAAACCTTTTTCTACGAAAGGCGGTACGAAATGGCTACGGAAAGCTTGATTGCCCTGCTCGCCCTCACCGGAATGGAAATCATTCTCGGGATCGACAACATCATTTTCATCGCAGTCATCACCGGTCGCCTACCACCTGAGCAACAAGCCTTCGGTCGGCGGCTGGGCTTGGCCGTGGCCCTGGTGACACGGGTCCTTCTCCTGCTTCTACTCAAGGTGATCCTCGGACTTACCGCGCACCTTTTCTCACTTACGTCCTGTGGCATCCCAGCAGCATGGCTCACCGAGGAAATGAACCACGTATCCATCCGTGATCTCATCCTGCTTGCAGGTGGACTTTTCCTGATTGCAAAAAGCGTCTACGAAATTCACGAGAGTCACCAGGAGGCAACCCACAAAGATGCGATTCCCAAGACCAAGCGATTCGGGGTTGTCATTCTTGAAATAGCCGTCTTGGATATCGTGTTTTCTCTCGATTCCGTGATCACGGCTGTAGGAATGGCGGAGGAACTCTCTATCATGGTTGCCGCGATCGTGATCGCGATCATCGTCATGATGATCTTCGCCCGGTCGGTCAGCGAATTCGTCCAGGCGAACCCAACCATCAAGACGCTTGCACTCAGTTTCCTGATCCTGATTGGAATCATGCTGGTAGCCGAGGCCGTTGGCCAGGAAATCGACAAAGGCTACATTTACTTTGCCATGGCCTTTGCGCTGGCTGTCGAGGTCCTGAACATGCGAATGCGTAAACCGGCCCAACGCCTTCACGAGTCATCCGATTGAGCCGCTGCCGGAGACGGGTTGGACGCCTGCCAGGCGGTAACGATCCATTTGGCGGTCAGCCCCAGGGCGACCCCTAACACGACGATCATTAATCGAGTCTTCATCGCCAGGTTCTCCTTGCCACCGCGCCGCCCGCGATTGTCACTTGGTTTTTTTTAAGCTGGCCAGGTATTCAACAATGTCGGCAAGCGTATTCTTGGTCAACGTCTTTACCAGGTCCGCCGGCATCAGGGAGAGTTCCGATTTCTGCATCAACTCGATGTCAGCCCTCGCGATACTTTTCTCGATCGCCTCACGCGTCTTGATCACCACCAGATCCGCCGTCTGACTAACGAGCACGCCAGACAACACATTGCCACTGGTTAACTCCAGCAAATAAGTCTCGTAATTATGGCTGATGCCAGCGCTCGGATCGAGGATCGACACAAAGAGCGCCTCACGCGACAGTTTACTTCCGATTTCCGAAAGATCAGGCCCAACGTCTTTCCCTGCACCGCGGACCTTGTGGCACTTCGCACAACTGGCCGTCGTTTCAAAAAGCTTCTTCCCCGCGTCCCGGTTTCCACGGATTTTAACCAGTTGCGAGATGGGTGGTAGTGGGTCAGCATTCGAACCCGCCGGCAGCTTAAAGTATTTCGATGCTTCTTTTCGAATGGAAGCGTCGCTGGAGGCCAAGAGAATATTCCCCACAGCAAAACTAGTATCATCCAACACCTGCTTGGCACGTGCCAGGACCAATAATTCACGCTCCCCAAGGCGGCTACGGCCCAGGCTCCTCGCTGCTCCGTTACGAACGGCCCGAGTTCGCTGCTTGTCGATCATGAGAGTTTTCAGGTAGGCACGAACCGCAGCATCGTCCACGTGCCCTAACGCCTCCAGCGCCTGAGCGGTCCGCTCTGCATTTTTGCCCTCCACGACCGCCTGCAATTGCTTGAGTGATTGAAACTTAACCAGCAGTGACGCAGCCTGGGCACCCACCGTATCCGAGGCCCGGTCCAGCGCCACTTCTAGCAGTACTGGCACGGTTTCACGCAGCTTAAAATGTTCTGCCAGCTTTACATATTCCGGTTTACCCTCGTGTCGTTTCAGGTGACGTAGCACGGCGGCCTTCGCTTTTTCATTCGATTCGAGGTCGTAACCTTCCAGTCGCAGCAATGTTTCGACGACCAGTTTATCCCGATCGGCCTGCGCACTATCTACCGACTGATCCTGGGCAAAGGCGGGAATGACGCCTAGTAACATCACGAAAGCCAGGGTCGCCGTTCGGCACTGGGAGTTCCAGCCATTATCACGGTGACGCGTCATCAACATTGGTCTCCAAGTCATCATCAGCACCGTCTGCCGATCCGACAGCTTACCCTGGATCATCACTCTAGAGTCCCAGGATTGTCTGGCGGGCCTGATCCTTTTCAGGACCGGAAAGGAAATCGAATGCTCTCAGGGACCGCGGATGAGACTTGGCAGGCGTCTTCTTGTCAAGCAGGATCTTGGCAAGGTAACCAGGCGTCGCTTTTGCGCGGCTCCGCCAGACGATGTCACGACCCGCACTGGTAGCCCAGTTGGACCCAGCCAGTTCCAACCACGCACCAAAGTAGGCGTCCCATTGTCCCTCCGCCCCGATCCCAAGAGATTCGAGATACCAACGATCTTTTCCGTCGTGTTGGGCTGCCAGGGCTGCCCACAATTTCGGTGCTGCATCGGAAGTATGGCCACGCAGGGCAATCGCACATTCCCTGCGTACCTGCGGCGAGGGATCATTAACGAGGTTTTTCAGCACCGAAACCGTATCCTGTTGAAGGGATCTTGCGATCCGGATAGAGGCCACCCGGATATCGACATTACTGTCGCCGGCAGCTTGCTGAATATAATGCTCGGCCTTGCCATCGATTCGGGCAAGCAACCACAGCGCCCTTGCCCGGTGCCTGGGATTTCCCGACTTTGCCAGTTTACTCAACTCGCCTTCTGCCTTGGCCCCCATCTGATCGAGTGCCGTCCAGGCCATGTAGCGTACCGACAGGGCAGGGTTGGTGAGCGCGTCGACGGCCCCTTTGGCCGTGTTGAAATCAAACTTGGGAGCAGCATACTTCGTTCCGGCGGGCGCTACACGAAACAGTCGGCCACGCTCGATATCCCCTTGCCGGTGCCCGCCGACGCCCGGGTCGTACCAATCAGAAACAAAGAGCGAACCGTCCGGCGCAACACACACGTCGGCTGGACGAAACCAGTTATCACGAGCACCATGCAACACGTTCGTAATGGTGGCGGCATAGCCAGCACCCTGCCGTGTCACAGGATAGGCCCGGGTAACGTTCGGACCGGCATCGCAATGAATCACCTGATCCCAGAAGACTTTCGGTAGCAACCGGCCTTCATACACCGTGATCCCCGTGGGGGACCCCGCACCGGTTTGGAGCAAATTGGGTACGACACCCGGGTCACGCAGATGCCAATGCCTTAGCGGAATCTCCTCGTGCATACCTGTACGTTTCGATTTCCAGCCAGCGCCGGTTTTTTCGTCACGGTAGCCATAGTTCCCATGTTCCATTACGTAGTTGATACGCACGGCCTTGTTGCCATCATCATCATTGTCCGACTGCCAGATCGTACCAAACGAATCGACCGTAACCTCGTAATTATTGCGAAAGTTGTGAGCCAGTACCTCGAAGTCACTTCCATCAAGATTGCACCGAAACACCATCCCACCGAAATACGGTTTCCCGTTATCAACCACGGTGTTACCACGCGTATCAACAACCGGCTTCCCATCGCGATCATGAACGGCTTTGCCCGTGTTGCCGAAATTCCAGTACAGCTTGCCATCGGGTCCAAAGATAAATGAATGGGCGGAGTGGTCGTGCTGGGCACCGCCGGTCTTGGTAAAAAGCAATTCCCGCTTATCCGGTTTATCGTCACCGTCTTCATCTGTGAAAATCCAGACGTTCGGGGAGCAGGAAACGATGACACGATTACCAAGAACGCAAATACCCATGGCAGAATCAACTTCCTTGCCCTGGAAATAAACTTTCTGGCGATCGCATTTCCCATCGCCATCCGTATC
The DNA here is from genome assembly GCA_036124135.1 of Planctomycetota bacterium. Taxonomy (GTDB): domain Bacteria; phylum Planctomycetota; class Planctomycetia; order Pirellulales; family Pirellulaceae; genus JAZADA01. The sequence goes on from JAZADA010000019.1 coordinate 9,689, forward strand.
CTCGAGAATCAGAATGCGGTCACCCGCTGGTCGCTTACCATTGTTTCCACGGTAATTGACCACCTCGCAGACCCAGACTCGGCCACGATGATCGATATCGAGGTTCGTCAGGCTCAAGAGGTCAGGCTCTGACGAAAACAACTGGGCCTTGAGGCCCTCCGCCACGTCCAGTCCTGCCACGGCTTCGCTTGCATCGCGACTACCGACGCCACCTCAGCCTCCGCTACGACTGGCAACCAGGAGCTGTCTTGGTGGGGCCTTGGTATAGACACTGAATTGCACCGACGCGACCTTTCCGCAAGTTCCCTGGTCGGTACCACCATTATCCAGGCCGCCACGAGCCTGGAATCGTTCGTAACCTGCCGGGATATCGAAGCCGATTACCGAATTGGCGTGCGTACCGAATCCATAAGAAACGGTTTTGCCGTCAATCTTGAGCGGCCGGCCGCCCACGTTCTTGTTCTTCTGGAGTTTCCCAAACCCCGTTGTACCGACCTTCCATTTGAGATCAGTCAGCTTCAACGTTCCCCGTGGACCGACCAACCGCGGCTCAGCCCAGTCGGCCCAATCACAGCCGTAACCATTTCCGCCATCATTTACCACCAGGAAGAGTTCACGAGCACCCTTGATACTGACATCAATAGAAACCGCATGACCCTTTGTCTGGGAAGTGACAAGCGGGCTGGTGTAAACGGCCTTGGCTGCTTTCCCCTTGGGCGGTGCAGGACGGCTTGCATTTTTCTTGCCCCCCGGCAGTTTCAAGCGTTCTCGAATGCTGTCCCCATTAAAATTACCCGGTGCGGGATAGTCCTGGTTTTTCTGCAGGTCCTCCAGCGTTAAGGGTTTGTCACCGATACCTCCCGCCGGAACATCAACCTTCGCCGTCCAGGCTATCGCGTTGAGCACCAGCTTACGAAAGTTTGGGTCCCCCCAGTTCCAATGAAAGTGCCCGCCGGTGAAACCGAAACCTCTTCCGCCATCCGGGCGTTCTGCTGCCCAGGCCACGTGCTGGCTTTCTCCCCGTGCCACGGCGGCTCGCACATGCGGATTACCGCTGTGCGGACCATCCTTTCGAACAAGGGTGCTCTTCGGTGGCAGCGCCGACAGGATCGGAGTGACGCCCTTAAGGTCCTTGCGGAATCGCATGTGGTAATACCATTCGTCGTTGATTTCGAATGGTTTCACCCCCCGTGTTACAGGATGCTCGGGGAGCTTCGCAAACTTGGCGGTCCAATGCGGATTCACGGACCAGTGCGTTTCAAAATAGCCGCCGATCCAGTCGAGCAACCGGTCACCGGAATCTCCCTTGGGTACCTCTACTCCATAGTGAATACAGACGATGCCGACACCTTTCTTGGCCAGCGCATCCATTTCATCCAAATGAGCATTGACCGGATGGCGTCCGCCACCATCTGCATACATCACGACGGAGTCAAAGCCTTCCAGGGCGCCTTTTTCCTTTGGCCAGCCATCTCGAAAGACCTTCACTTCCACGCCGACATCACTGGCCTGCAGCGACCGGGCAAGAATCATGCAACCAGCAAAGTGCTCGTGAGAGCCGTAGCCATGGCTGCGGGTACCCGCCACGAATGCTACTTTCTTGGTGGCACGCTTGGCAGCTACTTTTTTGCTACTCGCTTTTTTTTTAATCGGCTTTGCTTTCGACGGCGGCAATTCCTTGAGGTGTATGTTTCGAAACTGCACCTTCATTGGTGGACCGGCATGAAGCTGCAGAGCCAGGAGCCCACTGGCGCGAGCCGCGTCATCTTCGTCCGTCGCCTCGCAGGTGACTACACCATTGATCTTGTGAACGAAATGATTTCCGTTGGCAATAATGTGGTAGGAGTTCCAGTCCTCATTCTTGATCTTTTTCTGGATCTCGCTCGATTCCCCTACGCTTCCCACCACCTTCGGTTTCCCATTTGTCCCGATAACGGTTTTCTGTCCACGGTTGGCAAGAATGCCGCGAAATGCTTCGCCGTAAAGAATGCCCGAGTAGGTTTTACCGGCCTCGAAATCTGCCTGGTAGCCTCCGATGCGCCACTTATCCGCTCCGCCCTCGCGCGGAAAACTACGGTACTGGATGCCGGAATTCCCACCGACGATCTTGTATTCAAGCTTTAGTTCAAAATTAGCTGTCTGGCCGGCACGCCAGATAATAAACGTATTGCCCTTGGTGGGATTTTCCTTGGTCGTCTGACCGGTAATGGCCTCGTCCTGGACGCTCCAGAACTTCGGATCGCCATCCCATCCTTTGAGTGTCTTACCATCGAAGATGGGCTTGAAACCCGCTTCCTGGGCGATACCTATCTCGCCGCCAGCCAGGCTGATGAGCAATGCAACGGACAGCAACATGGCGAGGCGCACTTGAATCGTCTTCATTAAACCAATCCTTTCGATGGAATCCCTTTTACTACCGGTAACACCCGAGCGGTCGAAACCCACGAGGTGTTAGGCAATGATACCACGTTGTCCTGCGAAATTCACCTGTCCGCACGCTCCACGATCCGACCAGGATAGTGAATTCAGGCTATTTTCAGTCCAACGTCTCAGTACGGCGCTCCATCGCGACCGATATCGAGCGGTATTCATCCTGCAGATTACCGGAATCGAAGAGTGAGTGACGTATCTGTTCCACGTCCCCAGCACCGATTGCATCAGAAAAGATCGGTACCAGGTATCGAATCCCGGTTTCCGATATATGCAAGCGTTCGGAATCGTAGAAGGAGTTATCCACTCGACGAGCATGAATGACGCCATCTTTTCCACGCAACAGCGCGGTCTCGGCGGACTGCACTTTAAATCCTTCGGACTCGTTCCACTGCAGGCTCGCGAACGAATTACTTTCGCCCCCGACGATCATGTCCAACGCATGCCCACCCAACTGGCTTCCCTGGTAACGATCGAATTTAAGCGGTCGACCACCCCGCTGCGTATGTCCCACCTTTCTCGTGAAAATCGCCCGGGCAGCCGTGTCTACGCGCCCCGTCTGCTGGAAAAAAGCATCGCCGATCATTTCGACCAGTTG
>JAZADA010000020.1:0-3101 GCA_036124135.1 Planctomycetota bacterium
TTGGGTAGCGATTTTCCCATGACCCAGAGAAAAACACCCGAGTTGCCAGCTTCCTTGAGATGTCGCCATTGCAGGACCATTTCCAGGTTCTTGTATTGCTTCGTGGTTCGTCTCACGCCGACCGGCACCCCGGTACACTTGATCAAGTTCCCTTCAAATTTCCAGGTGTCTTTGTTGCCGTTTACATCAGCAAAGTCCTTTGCGCCGAGCGCGACCCAGCCAGGTCCCTGCCCGTTAATGAAGGCTCGAGGTGATGCTTCCTGGGCTACAACAGGAAGACAGGCTGCCAGGGACCAGAGTCCCAGTAAGATTGTTTTGAGACGCATGCTTGTCTGCCGCTCCTTGAGAAGGTTGTGCGTGTTTAGACGTAGACGGAAATGACACCGTCTATTTTAAACGACTGGCAGGCCTAATGAAATCAGGTGGCGAGTGCCAGTGGGCGAGTGCCTGGCAGTGTGCATTCGCTAGAGTAGCTCGGCGATCGGTTCACCGTGGGGAATCAGCGGCACGGGACGGCCCGAATTGTCCGGAACCATCTTGCGGTAATCGATGCCCAGGTGCCGATAAACGGTGGCCAGTAGATCGTTCGGATCGAGCGGGCGGTCCTGGGGATGTTCCCCCTTGTCATTGGTTGATCCGATCACCTGGCCGGTGCGCATCCCGGCTCCGGAGACCAGTACCGACATGGCACCTGGATAATGATCACGTCCCGGTTGCATGATTTTGGAGGCGGTTCCCTTCTGGGGATTGATCCGCGGTGTGCGGCCAAATTCGCCGCATACGATGAGCATCACCTTCTTGTCGAGGCCTCGTGCGTAGAGGTCTTCCACCAGCGCCGCGATCGCCTTGTCAAAGACCGGTAGGCGAGCCTGGGCATCATCGTAAAGGTGTCCGTTGACCGCGTGGATATCCCAGTTGCCAATGGCGCCCGGGATGCTTGGGTTTTGCATCTGCATGGTGACGAAACTGGTTCCCGCCTCGACCAGTCGCCTGGCCAGCAGGGCACGTTGCCCCCATTTGTGGCGACCGTACTTGTCCCGTACGTGGTCCGGTTCCTGGGAAATATCAAAGGCCTCTCGGGCACGGTCACTGGTCAGCAGGTTGACAGCGCTCTGGTTGAAATGGTCCATCGACTCCATCAGTCCGGAATGATCCACGTCACGACGGATTCCGTCAAAGGCACTTAAGAGGGCACGGCGATCATCGAGTCGGTCTTTCAACTCGGGGGCCAGTGACAGGTTGCTAACCTTGAACCCCTTGGCATTGGGATCCGCGCCGACCACGAAAGGCAGGTAAGCTCCTCCCAGGCCGGCACTGCCGCCACCGTACACGTTGGGAGAATCCGCGATGTAACGGGGCATTGACGGATTCCGTTTGCCTTCCAGCATGCGAGAGACGACAGGTCCCAGGCAAGGGAACTGCGCCTTGGGGTCCAGCGGCTTGAGCGGGTTGTAGCCGGACAGGAAGCGACCGGCGCCACCAGCATGGTTGGCAAACCCATGTGAAATAGAACGGATCAGGTTGAACTTGTCGGCCACCTTCGAATGGAGCGGCAGGTACTCGCCGATATCCATGCCAGGTACGACCGTCTGGATGGGCTTGTTATCGCCGCGGAACTCCAGCGGCGCTTCCGGTGTGAGATCATAGGTCTCCATGTGGCTCGGGCCACCCTGCAGCCAGATAAGAATCACGGAAGTGTCACTGCGGGAAGCCGCTTCGCTGGCCTCGGCACGTTGACGCAGCAGGTCTCCCAGCGTCAGCCCGCCCATTAGAAGTGAGCCGGCCTCGATGAAACTACGGCGTGTCAGTGGTCCGGCACAACGATTGGATTTCATGGCGTTCATCCCGGGCGGAGGCAACCTGAAGCTAAGTTCGTCGCTAAATCATATCAACGGTAACTATTATGTTCGGAGGGGGTTGCGCACGTCAATGTGTTTGTGCAGGAATAGGATGGTAGGCACGCCTCGATTGTTTTGTCATCATGAGGCTATGACAGAACTTAAGCCCAAAAAACCGGTACGTGTGGGCGTGGTTGGCTGGGGCCGTTTTGGCCGACTACATGCACTCACGTTGAATCGACTCGCCGAGGCCGAGTTGGTGGCGATTGTTGCCAGGCGCCAGGAAAGCCTGGACATGGCCGCTGGGGAACTTCCGGACGTACCGGGTTGGACCAACCTGGATCAGGCTATCGAGGAATCTGGTGCCGATGCCTGGGTGGTCGCCTGTACAACTTCTGCGCACGTGGAGGTCACGCGCGTGTTGCTGGCAGCGGGCAAGAAGGTCTTGCTGGAAAAACCAATTGCTGATTCGCTGGCGGATGCCGAGAGCCTGCAGTCGCTGGTCCAGGAGGATCCCGGTAACCTGATGATTGGACACATCCTGTTGTTTAACAGTGAATTTTGTGCACTGCGTGAGGAAGTTCAAAAGAAGGGGCCGATTGCCTACATCGATTGTGTTCGTCACCGCCCGGCTTCGATCGTGAAGGACTTTGCTGGCGAGAATCCTTTGCATGCTGCTATGGTTCACGATCTCTATTGCGTGCAGGTGCTGCTTGATTGCCAGGAACCGGATAAAATGACGTCGCAGTTCCATCGTACCAGCAGCGGTGCGATCGACCTGGCCCTGGCCCAGTTGCACTGGAACGATGGGCCAGTTGCCTCGTTTGCGGCTTCCTACCTGACGCCAGCTGGCATGCCGCCTCGCGGTATCGATCGAACCGAGGTGTTTGGAGACGGATGGGCGGCAAGGCTTTTGCCCAACCCCCGTCCGATCGAGGTTTGGTCGGAGCAGGCTGAGTGGCCCATGGCCCTGGAAATTCGTACCGATGATTCGGGACCCACCGGGATGATGGCGGAGGAACTGCGCTGCTTCTGCCGTGTTGCCAGCGGCCAGCAGGAGGTACCGAGAGGAGCAACGTATCGAGATGCGATGCAGGTACAGCGATGGATGGAACAGTTGGATTGCTGCACCGACGGGGCCTAGCCGGTGGCCAGCTAGCCGGTGGCCAGTACGTCCAGGACCTTTCCGGTGTTGAGCGGAATGGGCCGTTGTTGCTTGTCAGCCAGCATGCTGTGAGGATTAATCCCCAGCGTGTGGTAGAT
>JAZADA010000021.1:0-4542 GCA_036124135.1 Planctomycetota bacterium
TCAGCAGGCGTTCCCAGTTATCCTGGTAAAGATGCACAGGAACGTGCACGTTGTGTCGCAATTCATGTCCGATGCGACTGTGAATTCCAACAACCTTGCCTTCCAGGTTAAAGAGGGGGCCCCCGGAATCACCACTGATCAACGTACAGTCCGTCGTTAACACATCCTTGTACTTGTGAACCAATCTGCCCACGCGGACGACCGGTTTACGATCTGGCTGAAAACCACCAGGATGCCCCGTTGCCACACACCATTGGCCAAGTTCCATCTTCTTGGAGTCACCCATTTCCACGAAGGGCCAGTTCGCTTGCGCATCCTCCTCATCATTGGGCGAACCCAGCTTGATCAACCCTGCATCAGCAGAGCGAAAGGCACCAAGCGTGTAGCCCTGGGCCACACGACCATTGGGAAAGATGACAGCAACACGGCGGTTCGGCCGACCGGCCACATGCGCGGCCGTTAAGACGTAACCATCCGCACTAACAATCACGCCACTGCCCTGGGTGCGTCCCACGGCAATCGCCACAGTCACCTCCAGGGCTTTTTCCGCCAGGCCCTGGATGTGTTCCTGCATCACCCGGAGGTCCTCGGCATCCCGCGGCAGTTCATTTTTCAGTATCCGCTGCAGCCGTTTTGAATCCTGGCTCGATGCCTTCGTGGATCCTTCTGCCGGCTGTTTATCATCTGCCAGTAATGTGTTACTGACCAGGAACAGGACGAGAATCGGGAAAATCACGCGACCTGTCCAGCGACCGACCAGGATCGGAAACCTGTCAAATTGCCATCGCATCGAACCCGACGGTTGCCGGGATTTAAGATTTTTTATCATGGGCACTCATTGCTCGCCAACACAAACCGGAACTGCGTTTCGTCATTGTACTATGATAGGGCAAATCCGATTTCAGTTCTCGACTTTCTCTCGGATTCAGTTAATATTTCACGGTCATTCGGATTAGAATGATCGTAGTGTCATATTTCCAGCAGCCGCATCAGGGCGGCCCATTTCCTACCTGCCATCCCGGTGATTGTTCGAACCGGCCTGGCTTTTTACGGAAAGATCGTGACCGGTGCATAAACTCATTATTGGTTGTGGCTACCTGGGGCATCGCGTTGCACGACAATGGCAACAGGCAGGTGATCACGTCAGTGTTCTAACACGTTCCGCCCAGCGTGCTGATCAGCTGGCAAGGGAAGGACTGCATCCCCTGGTCGGTGACTTGACGGACGCGAACTCACTTCCCGAATTTCCTGCCTGTGACACGATTCTCTATGCCGTTGGCTACGATCGTTCATCGGGCGCATCGATTCAACAAGTTTACGTCGAGGGACTAAAACACTGCCTGGATGCGCTCCCAGCGACGAGCGGGCGCATCATCTACATCAGTTCCACAGGTGTGTACGGCCAGGATGATGGCAACTGGGTGGATGAATCTTCTCCCTGTCACCCCACGCGGCCAGGAGGAGTCGCCTGCCTGGATGCTGAAACACTCCTGAAGAGTCATCCACGTGGTGTCGGAAGCCTGGTCCTGCGACTGGCCGGTATCTACGGACCGAATCGACTTCCTCGACGCGCTGCCATTGAGGCTGGTGAATCGTTAGCAACGCCGGCGGACGGCTACCTGAACCTGGTTCATGTCGAGGATGGCGTCCAGGCAATCCTGGCAGCGGAATCACGTGAACACCTGCCGTCATTGCTACTGGTTTCCGATGGACAGCCTGTTTTACGAGGTGCCTATTTTGAAGAGATGGCCAGGCTGCTAGATGCACCGAGTCCTGTTTTTGAGCCACCGGATCCTGCTAGTCCTGCCGCCCAGCGTGCCACTGGCAACAAACGCATCTCGAATCAACGGTTACTCAAAGAACTGGAAATTTCGCTAAAATATCCTTCCTTTCAAGAAGGCCTGGGCAGCCTGCTGGCTGACCCGGATACCACCGGCTAACCACTGTGCCAATAAATACGAGCAAGGTCGCAACTTGCCAACCTGCTCAAAGACTTTTACAATCGAGTCTCTATCTTTTCAGAACTCTTAACGCATAAAGAGCAGGACTATGCTCGAACGTAAGCCAATCTTTCCGCATGTAATCGAGATGAATTTCCAGGCTGGACATTTACTCGGTTGTAACGTGTACTTGATTTACGACCAGGACAGCTGGGTGCTGATCGATATCGGCTATGATGATCGTGTCGAGGAAATCGTCGAACTGATTCGCCAGATGGATTTCCCTCTTTCGCAGTGCCAAACCCTGATCGCAACACATGCAGACGTGGATCATATCCAGGGAATTGCCCAGGCCAAGCAATTGTTACGCACGACGGTTTCGGCGCATCCTGAAGCTGCAGAACTCCTGGGACGTGGTGACAAGCTGCAGACATTTGCGGAGATTGATGCCCAGGATATTCACGAGGAATTACCCCCTGTTAACGCAGAAAACCTGATCGACGATGGCGACATCATTACGATTGGCAACCTGAAACTGGAAGTCTGGCGAACCCCGGGGCACACGAGCAACCAGTTGGCTTTCCGGATGGGGAACCTGCTGTTCAGTGGAGACAACATCTTTCGTGATGGTTGCGTAGGGGCTATCGACGCGCATCACGGTAGTGACCTGGTTGACTTTATTCGTTCCTTGCGACGTATTCGTTCCAGCGACGTGGAATGGCTGTTGCCCAGTCACGGACCGATCTTCCGCAAGGACAATGATTTACTGGACCGAACCATCCAGCGCCTGGAAGGCTATCTGCACATGGCGGACTTTGGTACCTGTGCCATTGACTGGCCTTTAATGGACGAGTGGGAACGAGAAATCGCCGAAGGCCGGCTACCAACCTCCTGACCGAACATTTCTCCCAGATCACCTATCTTTCGAAACCCGCTCCACAGACGGGTACCTCTTATACAGGTTTTAAGGAATATTCTTTCAATCACAGCAGGTCATCACGCCGATGGGTACTTTTAGATGCCAAGGTGATGGTGTACCGCGAGACGTGGTGCAGACCCTGGAATCGTTCTGCAAAACTACGTTTTAGATGGGGGGAAGCCGATGATCCGTCATTTGCTCGGGTTATTGTTAGCGATTTGTTTGCTCAGCCAGTGCGGTCCGACCGTGGAGGCACAGAATCCCTACCGAGCTTACGGCCGGGTCTGGGGTGGACCACAAAGCAACCAAAACTGGGAACGCTTCTACCACTATCCGTATGTCTATTACCCACAGAACTTCTGGGGAAATGAATACTACCGATCAGGACCCAACATGTATCATCGCTATGTGCCGGAGATGCGAATTCCGGTCTACAACAAGCAATGGCACAACGCCTACCCTGAAGGTCGCCGTTACCACTACGGTCACCATTTCCTGCTCGACGTATTCTAAACCGGCCCGGAGGGATCGCTAGTCGCTCCAGCCACGTCGACCGAACTGGTAGTAGATTTCCGTTGCTGCTTCGAGTTGGTCGATAGCGATCCATTCGTCGATCGTATGGGCCTGGTCAATAGATCCGGGGCCGCAAACAACCGTTGGAATACCACGTTGTGCGAAGGCTGGTGCGTCCGTCCCGTAGGGAACGCCGGCCAGGTTTCCAGGACCACCACACTGTTGGATCGTTTCCTGCAAGGCGGTCGCCAGGCGACCATTATGCTGATCGGCCAACCCGGCCTTGGCAAGGAACGGCGGGTCATGCTGCAGCCACTGCGTGGCAGCCTCCTCTCCACATGTTCCTGTAATTTTATCTGCCACGTAATCGACCAGGTGCTGCCAGGCGGCAACCGGATCTTCTGCTGGCAAAACACGTCGGTCAATCTCAATCGTGCACCGATCGGGAACCGTGTTGATACTGATCCCACCAGTAATTCTTCCCACACTGACCGTTGGTCGTCCCACCAGTGGATGCTCCCCCAGGGTTCCCACCGTATCCCGGGCATACTCCTCGATAGCCGACAAGACGTGGGCCATTCGATAGATCGCGTTTTCCCCTTTTTCCGGCTTGGCACTGTGACCGGCGCGCCCAGTCGTATGACAGCATCCACGTGCCACACCCTTGTGGGCCACGACAACATCCAGCAAGGTAGGCTCTGCCACGATCACGGCATCCGGTGGCGCAGGCAACCATCGTTCATCACCGTCATTCCACAACCGGTTCATATCCTCGGCCCCGGTAAAACCAAATTCTTCATTCACTGAACAGGCCATGATGATGTTTGGCATGTTCGCTGGCCGCTCTTTTGCAAGGCGGGCAAAGGCCATTAGCATGCAGGCCATTCCTCCCTTGATATCACAGGACCCGCGGCCCAGCACACGACCGTTTTCGATGACGGGATCCCACGGATCGATGACCATGCCATCGACCGGAACCGTATCCTGGTGAGCTTCGAACATGATGGTAGGCCCACCCTCTTCCGGCGTACGTTCACCATCCAGTCTCGCCAGGATATTCGCTCGTCGGGGCTCCAATTGCTGTCGTCGGTAGGGGACGCCCAGGTCCTGGAACCACTGCTCCAGGTACGCAGTCATCTGGTATTCCAGGTATTCGTCACCCTGGACATC
>JAZADA010000022.1:0-2976 GCA_036124135.1 Planctomycetota bacterium
GCCAGGTAAGCGCCGCGAACATTTCCCAGGAGGTGATGACTCCCGGGATCGTCCCGGGAAACAGTACCCACATGATAAGACAGTTTGGTCAATTCCCCAAGGTACCCCGGTCCCGAATCCACCGGAAGTCGGTAGACGATGTGCTTGGTGGAAAACCCATTTGACCCTAAACTGGTTCCCAGCAACCTATCTACCTTACGAACCGATGGAACCTTCCACATGACCCTCTACCTGGCCGCAGGATCACCGACGCACAACTTCTCACAAGAGGAGCTGGATGGTTACCTGGAACAGGTACTCCAGCAACTGGGACCCCGCCAGCGTGTGCTGGCTGTCCCCCCGGATTTCACGCGTTTCCACAGCCAGGCAGGTCCCCTGACCTGCTTTGCCCAGCGTTACTACGGTGACCAGTTGGTTGACGTGATGCCTGCACTGGGCACCCACGCCCCCATGACCTCCGAGCAACTGGAGCGCATGTTCCCCGGTTTACCAACATCCTTGATTCGTGAACATCGCTGGCGAGATGACGTGGTCACGATCGGAGAAGTCCCGGCCGAGCAGGTCAGCGAGTTCACCGATGGAATCTGGAAAAAACCATGGCCCGCCCAGTTAAACCGACTGCTATGGGAGGGAAACCATGACCTCATTCTCTCGATCGGCCAGGTCGTTCCGCACGAGGTCGTTGGCATGGCCAATTACAACAAGAACATCTTTGTCGGTACTGGTGGCGTGCGCGGGATCAACGAAAGCCATTTCATCGGGGCTGCCTACGGCATGGAACGCATGATGGGACGAGCCAACACGCCCCTGCGAAAAATCCTCAACTACGCCCAGGATCATTTTTGCCAGCAGCTGCCCCTGCTGTACGTCCTGACGGTCGTGGGGACGGATGACGACGGACAGCTGGTCACACGTGGAATTTTCATCGGCGATGACCACGAATGTTTTGAGCGCGCCTGTGAACTCTCGGTCCAGGTCAACTTCACCCAGCTGGACGAGGAGCTTGAACGCGTGGTGGTTTACCTGGACCCCGACGAATTTCACAGTACCTGGTTGGGCAACAAGGCCATCTACCGGACTCGCATGGCCATCGCGGACGAGGGGGAACTGATCGTTTTGGCTCCCGCGGTCGAAACGTTTGGAGAAGACCCGCAGATTGACCAGTTAATTCGCAAGTATGGATATCGCACGACACCCGAGATCATGCAATTCATGCAGGAGAACGAGGACCTGCAGGACAATCTCTCTGCGGCGGCTCACTTGATTCACGGTTCGTCGGAAAATCGCTTCCGGGTCACCTACTGTCCCGGGCACCTGTCACAGCAGGAAATCGAATCCGTGGGTTACCAGTATGCTGAACTGTCCCAGATGCTAACCCGCTATGATCCAGCTCAACTGGTGGACGGCTGGAACACGACTGCCGACGGTGAGCGATTCTTTTTCATTCGCAATCCGGCATTGGGACTCTGGGCCCACGTCGATCGCATAGGCTAGTGCGCCTGACAACGGCTGCTTGTTTCCTCGCCGACAATGGACCACAATACGTTTTCCTGTTCGCGAATCGACGTTTTTCATGAAGGATATCTCCATGCGTTACTGCACTCTCTGGACCCTCTTGTTGATCCTGGTCAGCGGCCTGACGGACAACGCATCTGCCCAGCGACTGCGCCGGCGTGCTCCGGCACCTGCACCGGCCAAGGTTTCTTTATTCGATGGCCAGTCCCTTGCTGGCTGGGTAACGGCTAAGGGAGAAGCAATCAACGACGGTTGGGAAGTGGTCGACGGCGCACTGCATTTAAAGGGACGCAGCCAAAGTATTTATAGTGAGCGGGAATACACGAATTTCATTCTTGATTTTGAGTGGAAGATTGCCGAAGGAGGCAACAGTGGTGTGAAGTATCGTGTTCGCAGCTACGACGGGGCTCTGCTAGGACTTGAATACCAGATGCTGGACGATGTTAAACACAAGTACGAGCCGGACCATATTGGCAGCACGGGGTCGATCTATGCCCTTTACGAACCTCAAGCCAGCAAGCCACTCAAACCGATCGGTGAGTTTAATCACAGTCGCATCGTGGTGCTGGGCAATCGGCTCGAGCACTGGTTGAACGGCGTCAAGATTGCGTCCGCGGTGGTAGGCTCGCGGGAATGGCACCAGCGAGTGGCGGCCAGTAAGTTTAACAAGCGGACGGCTTTCGCTGAAAATGCCAGTGGCAAGCTCATGCTGCAGGACCATGGTCACCCGACTTGGTTCCGCAGCATTACCATCCAGGAATTGGCCGAGTCCCGGGGACGACTGCTTGCCGGCCGCAGGCGCCGTTGAACCTGGCCTGGAATCATCATTCACACACTGGCACGGGAGTTTAGCAGGCATGTGCAGGATCTCAAATCGCTGGCTACTCGTGTTGTTGCTGAGCCTTCTTGCTGCGGGCTGTACCAGTTACAGCAGCAAATTCAGGCGGGTGGCGGATAAGATCAAAAAACATCCGCACTTCCAGTCGCTGAATGCGCAAATGGAGTACGAGATTAGCCCTGGCCAGTCAGAAGCCATTCCTTACAACGCGATGGTCATCTTGAAATACGCCGATCCCGAAACAGGCGAGGACCAGGTTTACCGTGTACGTTATGGTTATCAACCGACCTTCCGCGATGGTCAGCCACGGGAATGGAACTGGGTGCTGGAAAACGTCGAACGGCCGTTGGAGTCCGGGCAATGGGAGCAATTTTCCGCGATCCTGAAACAGCCGAAAATGGTTGACATGCTGCGTCCCTAGGAACGTCGCCGGGGCACCGAGTTCCGGGCGAAGTCACGCGCCGCGGCATTTTACGTCCTGGCTGGATCTTGCAGGAAATGATCTTTGTCCTACAATCGATTATCTCTTTGCCAGAGTGGCGGAATTGGCAGACGCGCTGGATTCAAAATCCAGTGGGGGCAACCCCGTGGGAGTTCAAGTCTCCCCTCTGGTACTTTTTCTT
>JAZADA010000023.1:0-4836 GCA_036124135.1 Planctomycetota bacterium
TTCCCTCACCGCCCCTTGCAGGAGATCAATCACCAGTCGATAACGCCGCGCCAACCAGCGATTTCTCAAGGGTTGCACCAACTCCTCGTAGAAGGATCCCCAGCGATCTCGCTCTACCCGGGCCTGATCAGCGCCTCCAGGCCAGGCGCTTAATACCCATTTCGGCTTGGCGGTAAACAGGGCAAGGATCTCCATGAACTGTGCCGACTGCTGTAGATCCCGGTTACGGGCTAACCGCACGATTTGCTCGTAACGATTCATGACCTTGTCATTACCCCGGTCTGCGGGAAATCCGGGAACCAGCGATTCCATGTGTATCACGTACGCTTCCAGGGCCCTCATGGCGTCGGTCAAGTCACCCAATTCAACCTCGGGCGCATCCCATTGCTGGACGTCAGAGAAATCAGCAAAGCGAAAGAAGCCTGCTTGTAGTTGATCCAACTGCAAGCCCAACTCCTGCAACTGGTCGAGACGTGCATCATCTTCCACGATCAGACGATTCGTAAAATCAGACCAGGCCGACGCTCGCAACTGGTCATCCAATTCATCATCCAGTTCCTGGAAAGCCAGGTCGACTCCTGCTTCAATGGGTCGTTCTCGCAGCAAGCGAGCACAGAACGAGTGGATGGTCCCGATAAAGCAACGTTCCACACCGGCCACCGCGACCAGCAGGCGCTCCGACTCCACCCCGGTGGCCTCCCGGGCAGCCCGTTCCAGTTGTACCTGGAACCGTGTCCGCAATTCCGCTGCCGCCTTACGCGTAAAAGTGACTGCTGCCAGGGTATCAACTGAACACAACCCTTCACGAATCAAGCCCACCATACGAGCTAACATCCCGGTCGTCTTGCCGGTTCCGGCAGCCGCTTCTACCAACATCGTCTGATCGAGTTGTTCGACGATCTTTTGACGCTGGTCCTGATCCGGAGGTAACACTTTTTCGCTCATCACCTGGTTCTGCTTTCACTTTCCTGTGGAAGGGTTGTTGCTAGGTTTCGCTGGTCCGCAGTTGTCGCATCGGTTCCAACACCGTGTTCTCGGAATTATCCAGCTTTAACTGGGCCAACCCGGCAGCCTGGTGGCCACAGATCGGCAAGTAATCGCAATAGTGACAATCCTGTCCGTTACTCGTTGCCACGAACGCCCCGTCAGCTACCAGTCGACAAAGGTGCTCCAGGATCTCACGTCCTTTCGAGAGTTCCTCCAAGGTCCAGCCGATACGGGCGCCCACGGTTTTGGGGCCGGGAAAGAAGAAACCAAAATGCTTCACCTCGGCCGAGGCGTCCACCTGTTCCCGGATCACGTGGCGAACCATCATGAGGTACAGGAACGACTGCACTTTACGGCCCTGTTGAAAGGGCCTGGCCTGGTCGTATCCCCAGGCGCTACCGGTCTTGTAGTCCCAGACAGCATATTGCTGATTCGCCACGTTGCCCATGACATCCACGCGATCGACACGGCCACGCAGTCGAATGGTCTGGCCACCGGCCAGCATCACGGGAATCGGCTCCTCGCTATCTAGCGGAGTACCATGTTCACCTGGACTCAAACCCAGCGAGGCTTCCAGGTAAAGTGGTCGGCAACCATGCTCTCGGCAAAACCGTTCGTCTTCTCCCAGGAAGGTCAGGGCTGTTTGCCGAATCTCCTGAACTTCCTGCTGGAAGGTCATCTCGTTGACTGGTGGATAGCGATCCCGGTAACGTTCCAGCTGTTCATCCAGCAGTTCCAGTAGACGGTCGCGGTCCCTGTCCATTTCAGGAAAACGTTCCTCCTGGACCAATTCCCGGACGAACACTTCGAACAGTTCATGCAACAACAGGCCACGTGCCAGGGCATCAAGCCAACACGTTGGGTCGACCACGGTTTCATCAGGCGGAGACAGATCCAGTCCATACTTAAAGAAAAAGGCCCTGGGACATTCGCCGATTTTCTGCAGCCCGTTGGCCGACATCACGGGGCCATCCGGTGCCGTCGGATCGAGACGGATCGCAGCTTCCGGGACCAGTCCGTCGTAAGCGGTAAAATTGGACGATTGCCATTGCTGAAGCGCTTTCTGCCCATCCACCAGGTGAGGAAACTGGTCGAGAACGAAATCATCCAGGTTCGTCACACGATCTTCCTCGGTCAGTCGCCACATCCACCATTCAGCCACGTCGAGGCTCATGCCGGCATCGGTCGGTGCAAATGATTCGGAAGTTGGCAGAGCGTCCAGTAACGCCTGTTGATCACTCTCGGGGTCACCAGACAGCAGGCGAAAAAGGGTTAGCAGTACGGGACTGGGAAACATCTCGCGGTCATCTGCCACTCCCTGGCTGGAAAAGCTAAGAAACAGCCGACCGCGAAGTCTCTCCAGCAGGCTGGTAAAAGCCTGCAGCCGTTCTTCACGTCGTTTTGCCGCGGTTGGCAATTCCGGCGACAACTTGCCTCGTTCACTATCAAGTAACAGGGGATCCTGGATTCCCGACCCCGGGAAACGGCCATCATCCAGGCCCACGATAAAAGTGGTTCCTCGCCCACTGTGGCCACCACGGTGAATACTGTCAACGTGCAGGCAACCGGGTCGGGGAGTACTTCCCATCACGCGTGTATCGGCCGGCAACGTACGCAACCAATCCCAGACATCAATCGTTGACTCATCCCCTCCACGCTGGATCCAATGAGCCATGTCAGTCAATTCATCGATCAACTTCTGATGAGCAAATCGATCCAACTTGCTGACACTGCGGGCTAACGAATCAAGGTAATCACGAGCAGCCAGTACAACCTCGGCCTGGCTAGCTGTTTCCGCTGGCGTCACCTCCAGCAAGGCAACCAGTAACTGCTCGAGAAGTTCAAGATCTCGCAGGTCTCGTTCCAAGCCCACGCGTGTTGCCGGCGTCATGGGTTCTTCGCCGCCAGGCAACGGCTCTCCATCCTGTTGCAGGCGGTTCTGGAGCCCCTTTTGACGACCGATAATACGCGGCAGGAAACGGTTCCTGCCAAATCCGGCTCCCAGGCCCCGGACCTGCTGCGCGAGCCTGACGAAATCCAGGTTTTCCTCTTCCTCGCCGAAACGCAGCAGGCCTTCCTTGACCATCCTGACCAGTTCGCTCGCCTGGCAATCGTTACTGGTCCAATGAATCCATGCGAGCAGTGCGCGTCCGGGGCGCGAGTACCAGCAGGGAATTCCCTCGGCAAACGTGACCGCCAACTCGTCACCAAGCTCACCACCGGGCTGGGAGAGGGACGAGATCGTCTCATAGGCCAGGGAAACATACTGGTCAGTATCGGTATACAACAGCTCAACCTCATCCCAGGGCAGGCGATGTTGCAGGCAGTGTCTCAGCACACCTCGGATTTCATTCACCTCGCCCACGCCACGACGAATTTGTACCTGGTCATCGTGGAGAGGAGGCGGCGCCTCGGCCGTGCTGGTCAGCCATCGACATAATTCCAGGTCCGTGGCGGCCGTTCCATCCGGGCCCGTACCAACCGCTGGCTGGTCAACTGCCAGGGAGATACGCTGATCGGACAAAAAACTTTCGAGCACACGCTTTTCCAGGGTCGAGAACTCGAGATCCTCGGGAAGTAACAGCAAGACATCTCCCAGTCGCTCGTTGGCACCGGCCTCCAATTGTTCCTGGGCCGTCGTCAGGACCCAGGCATAGTCAACCAGTTTTTCCTCCGCGAGCAACTCCAGGTAACGCTGCAACAACAGTTCCAGGTCATCCCCCTTGGTCGAGACTTCAAAGCAGGAACGATCCAGGTCCAGGGCAGACAGGCCAGCCAGGCGAATCGCATTGATACTGGCCAACACGGTTTCAGCCAATCCAACACTCGGCTGCGCCAACCCCAGGTAGGATAACTGGTCTTGCGAAAACTCACGAATGATTCGATCCGTCAATAACATCCCCGCACGCGACGAGGCCAACGTCAGTTGGCCGGCAGCCATGATTGGCCCGGCCAGGTCCAGCGCCATCGAGGTCAGGGTCTTGACGTGGGTATTGACGACCGGTTGCCCATGTCGGGCCACCTGGTCCAACCACTGGTAACCAACTCGCAAGGAGGGAACGATGAGCCATTTTTCTTTCAACAGCTGTTCGCTGCAAACGGCGGTGATGCTTTCAGTTAATCGATTCATCATTCCTGGCCCCCAAGGGCGAATCTGCCTATCGCCAGCCCTGCGCACATTCTACCGTTTCCTGCGTTCCTGTCTGCCTGATATCTTTCCAGGCAGTCATCCTAGAAACCCGGAGGGACACGTCAGGTCACGCAGCGGCTGCAAATCGTCGATTTTCAGCCGCTTTCCCCAAACTACTCCCCTTTCTCCCGGCGGGTACCATGACTAGACTGCCTCGAATAACCGTTTACCTTGCTATTTACCTGTATCGATACCGGTCCGTGGATCTATGCGAATCTGGATTTTACTGGGGCGTAGCCTCCGATTGAGATGTTGCCTCTGCGGCCAGGGACGCATGTTTCGCAACTGGTTCAGCATGCATTCGTCCTGTAGCAATTGTGGCCACGTTTACGAGCGCGAGCCAGGGTTTTTCCTCGGTTCGGTCTATATCAACTATGGGCTCACGTCCTTGATTATCTGCACTCTCTATCCCATCCTGCGATTCAGCAACACCGTTTCGCCACGCATCCTTTTGGTCAGTGCCACGGTCTTCATGCTGGCGTTTCCCATCTGGTTCTTTCGCTACGCCAGATCCCTCTGGTGTGCGTTTGACGAACTGGTAGACCCGGTGCCAGCTACACCACACCCGGTCGTGGCGGCTGACCCGCCTGAACCGGATGCCACCGTAGACGAGGCTGCACCCTGAATCAGTCAGCAGAAAGTTCTTGCAACGACTCCAG
>JAZADA010000024.1:0-7903 GCA_036124135.1 Planctomycetota bacterium
GGGCGAGGGCGGCTGGCGTTGTTTCTGGTGCAGGGAATAAAGTAGCTTGGCGTCCCGAAAGGCTTGCTGGACAGATTTCGCAGGTAAGTATGATTCTAAGATGATCGTGAGTACCGCCTGGTGATGAGATTTCATGAAACGTGCAATTTCCCGTAGACCCTCGACGAGTGGACGTTTGCCAAGCCAGGGCTTGTTATGAACCAGGTAGGGTTGGCCATTCACCGTGTGGACGTCCAGCATCAGTCCCCGCACGCCGGCGTCCAACTGCTGAGTCAAACCATGCGATTGGTTGGGGAAAAGCCAGCCCTCGGCCCGGTTGGACATGGCATTATGGGTCATCAAATGAGCGATCTGATCGTAGCGGCGATCGAGCAGTTGCTGGTCGTGAGAAGCGGCTGTGTCAGCGGGTGACGCAGCGTAACAGCAAGCAGCTCCGTAGAGACTGGCCAGGAAGATGAATAGCAGGTTCAGTAACGGCACCGCGTGGCCCCTTGGTGAGAGTTGTTATCAGGGTA
Organism: Planctomycetota bacterium; assembly: GCA_036124135.1. GTDB lineage: Bacteria > Planctomycetota > Planctomycetia > Pirellulales > Pirellulaceae > JAZADA01. The sequence continues at coordinate 516 of JAZADA010000024.1, forward strand.
GTATACAGGATGCCAGCGACGGGCCAAGTTTGCCGTCGAGCGGTCGTCATCCGTGGCCCGGCAACTGTTCTTGACGAGTTACGAGGCTTCGATTGTAATCACTTTTTCCCCACTGTCTTTCCAGCGATTGAAAAGCGTGTCTGTTCTGATCCAAATCCGCAATGCGTACAAGAGCTATGGCGACCAGGTATTGCTGGAAGACGCAGAAGCGTCCGTCGTGGAAGGTGCCAAGATCGGTTTCGTGGGTCGTAATGGTGCCGGTAAATCAACGCTGTTGCGAGTAATTCTTGGAGAGGAAGAACTGGATGCTGGCGAGATTGTTACCCATCCGAGCCTGAGGCTGGGTTACCTGCGTCAACACGATCCTTTTGAAGCCGGTGAATCCGCGTTGGAGTTCCTGATGCGGGATAGTGGACAGCCGGATTGGAAGTGTGGTGAAGTTGCGGGGAAGTTCGAGCTGAAAGGGGCCTATCTTAACGGCCCCATTACGGAGTTGTCAGGAGGGTGGCAAACCCGCGTCAAGCTGGCTGGACTTCTGTTACATGAACCTAACCTGCTGTTGTTGGATGAGCCGACGAATTTCCTCGACCTGCGAACGCAAATGTTGCTGGAGCAGTTCTTGAAAGGATTTCGAGCTGGTGCCCTGGTCGTTTCTCACGATCGAGCATTCCTGAAAAACACCTGCGACCAGACGCTCGACATTGCCCGCGGAAAACTCACCATGTACCCGGGGAAGATCGCCCAGTTCCTGGAGTATCAGCAGGAACGTCGTGAACATGATCAGCGTGTTAATCAGTCTGTCGTCACGAAACAAAAACAACTGGAACAGTTTATTGCCAAGAATCGGGCGGGTGCCAATACGGCCAGCCAGGCACGGTCAAAACAGAAACAGCTGGATCGCCTCAAGACCACCGAGATCGAGGTGGACGAGGCGACAGCCCATATTCGTGCGCCCGTCGTTTCGCCAAGACAGGGAACCGTGCTGCGATGTACGGACCTGACGATTGGGTATCCTGATCACCAGGTGGCCACGAATATCCAGTTGGAAATCGAGCATGGACAACGGTCCGCGATCGTGGGTGATAATGGCGAAGGTAAAACGACATTGCTGAGGTCATTGGTGGGATCCCTGGACTTGCTTGGCGGCGAAGTGAAGTGGGGATATGCCAGCCAGGTCGGCACATATGCCCAGCATGTTTATAGTACGCTTCCGGAAAAACGGACCGTCCTGGAGCATCTCGAATACGAGTCGCATGCCGGAACCACCGCGCAGGAGATCCTGGCCGTGGCCGGAGCCCTGCTGTTTCGTGACTCACATGTTAACAAGAAGATTGCGGTCCTCTCTGGTGGTGAACGAGCCAGGCTTTGCATGGCCGGCTTGCTGCTGGGCGATTACAACATCCTGGTCCTTGACGAACCCGGGAATCACCTGGACGTGGAAACCGTGGATGCGTTGGCTAATGCCCTGCTGAAATACCAGGGCACCGTCCTGTTTACCAGCCATGATCGTCACTTCATGAGTCGCGTCGCGACAAATATCATTGAGGTGCGAGGCGGTTGTGCAAGGAACTACCTGGGAGATTACGACTCCTACCTCTATTCCATCAACCAGGAAATCGCTGCGGGTAACCGGGAAACGGTCAGCTCTCACAAAACAAAAGGACCCGGTGGGAAAGTTCCACGCGGTAAGGCAACAGGTAACCGGGATCTGCAAAAGGAACACCGCAAACGGCGCAAGGAAATCAAAACGCTGGAGCGGAAAATTGCTCAGTTAGATGAGGACAAGAAAGCACTCAACCAACAGTTGTTGGAAACGACCGATGCTGACGAAGCACTCAAGTTGCACAGCAAGTTTACCGATGTCTCCGATCAGTTGAGTCGGGCCGAAGATCGCTGGTTGCAGTTGACCGAGGAAGGGTAAATACGCACAGCGTAGGTGATGGGATTGAAAACCGTTGTAAAGAGAGATTTTTCTGTCCAGATTTGCGCCTCGTAGGAGTGTCTCCGTACCGGGCTGGTTTTAGCTAGCTGCTCCAGTTATGGGTTGCTACAAGCCGGATAACCGGTCGAAACATTCCAATTCGTAGCCGGATGAGTCTGTGGCCAGATCCCCTGATTATGGCCTTATTTATTATTTTCGCTTGATGCCGGCTGCAGCACACGTCTAGAAACACTTTTGAGCAGCGCCCGGGCCTCTTGCTGGCCCACTTAAAAAGGTTATCGACGGTCGCATTAATATTTGACAATCACTCAACCTAAAATATATTATAAACAGCATTTGATGGGTTTTTTCCGGGAAATCTGGTAATATTATCGCTGGTTCGCAAGGGCTGGCGATCGCTCGTTTTTTCGATGAAGCCTGTTGATTTCCTGCCTTGTTAGGTCCCGCCTTGAAAGATGTATTCATGTTATTTGGTCGATCTTTTTACTGGCTGGTTTTTACCACTTGGTTTGCTCTGGGAGCCCACTTGCTGGTTGCCCAGGAACCCGCCGTTCCGGCAGTGACCGATCCTGCCAAGCCTGCCGTCCCGGCAGCGACCGATCCTGCTAAGCCCGCCGTTCCGGCAGTGACCGATCCTGACAAGCCCGCTGTTCCGGCGGCGACTGATCCTGCTAAGCCCGCCGTTCCGGCAGCGACCGATCCCGCTAAGCCCGCTGTCCCGGCAGCGACCGATCCCGCTAAGCCCGCCGTTCCGGCAGCGACCGATCCTGCTAAGCCCGCCGTCCCGGTCGTCGAACAGCCCGTTGCTCCCGTGGGAGATGGCTTGTTGCGTTTTGCGTTTCAGGACACACCGTGGCGCGACGTGATCAAATGGTTGGCCGACCAATCCCTGTTGGCGTTACATATTGGGGATTTGCCGCCGGGAAGTTTCACTTATTCGGATCCCAAGGCGTTCACCGCCCAGGAAGCAATGGATCGAATTAACCTGTTCCTGCTTGCTGAGGGTTACACCCTGGTGCGTAGCGAAAAGCTTTTGTCACTAATCAACCTGGCGGATCCTCGTAGTCTCCAGCAGTTGGACGTCTTGGCGAAATTGATTACTCCTGAGCAACTGGATAAATTGACGGACCATGAGGTGGTCAAGTGTGTGTTTAGCTTGAAAGAAATCAAGGCGGCTGATGCGGCTGCGGAACTGGCATCGATGAAGTTGATGACCACGCCTGCTGTGTTTGCCAAGACGAATCGCCTGATGATTACCGAGACCGCTGGGAAACTTAAGAGTGTCAAGTTGATCCTTGATGCCTTTGAACCCTCGGCACTTTCTGACGGAATGGTGATGAAAAATTTCCCATTAAAGCACGTCGAAGCTGAGGATATCCTGGTGGTAGCGCGTCCGCACCTGGGATTAGCCACGGGCGAAATGATCGGGATCGATGTGAGCGTCTCGACGGATTTGTTGGGTGCTAATATTTTTGTCACTGGCGTGGAGGACAGGGTCAAGTTGATCGAGGGTTTGATCGAGGCTCTTGATAAGCCAGAAGAGGACCTGTTGCCCTCGGAGGAAGCGGTGTTGCAGTCGCACACGGTTCCGGGTGGTAACGTGGAAACTATTTACAACGTGCTGCAAACTTTGCTGGCAGGCAAGAAGGTGCGTCTCTCGATGGATGCGACGACCAGCAGCATCGTGGCCCTGGCCTCGCCTGACGTGCAGAAGGAAATTAGTCAGACCGTGATGCAGTTAGAGGCATCCGAGGCAGAATTTGAAATCATACCCCTGAAGCATGTCGATCCTTATTTTGCAATCAGTTTGCTCGAGCAAATGTTGGATCTATCGGAGCTTCAGGCCCAGGCAGCGCCACAGCAAAGGCCCTCGTTTCAGTCCAGTTCGCGCGGGGGCGGGGGGGATCGCAGCTCCGGTGGTGGTGACCGGGATCGTAGCCGTTCCTCAGGCCGCCCTACGCCGATGCCAAAAGTTGAAATTGACGTGCCGAAAATCGATGCAGATCCAGGCAACATGCGACTCTACGTGCGAGCCAAGAAGCCGATGATGGAACGGATCAAGAAAATGGTCGTGCAACTGGACGTTCCCAGTGGTAGTGGCAATGTTAATGACGAAATTCGGATCTTTCCGATGCGGGGCAAGCAGGCCGAGCAACTCGTGCGGACGGCCGCTGGTTTCTGGCGAGAGGCGAATGCCATCGTTCTCTATCCGGCCATTTTTAGCGAAGCGTCGTCACGGCGTGAGCGTGTTGTGGCAAGCGGGGGCGCCAGTTCAGAACCGGCGCCAAAGCCAGCGCCTCGCCCTGCGATTGGCAAACTGGACATACTTGCGGGTGACATTCGTAGTCCCAAGGCTGCCATTCGTTGCCAACTCACTCCGCGAGGCATGTTGCTTGAGTGCCGTGACACGGCGATCCTGGATCGCTTTTACCGGCACCTCCAATCGGTTGCCGGACCGGTTAGTAGCCGGCCCTCTGCACCGGTGATTTTCTACCTTAAATACACGAAGCCGGAGGAAGCTCTGCGGATGCTCTCTGAATTACTGGATGGTGGCGAAGCTGCCAGCCTGGGAGAAGCGGGTTCGCTGGTCAATGGAGTTGTCGGTTCGGCAGGCACTTCAGCGCTGGGGAGCATGGTCGTTTCTCGCGAGGGGACCGCCTCAATGACTTCAGGGACCATTACCGTGGTGGCTGATTCTCGCTTGAATCGTTTGATTGTCCAGGGTACCGAGGACGATATTGATGTCGTGGAGAGTTACCTGAAAATTGTCGACAAGGATACGGGCATCACGGCGGTGGAAACGCATGGGAAATCGCACATCATCGAGCTGGTCAATACCCGGGCTTCGGTCGTGGCGGCCACCATTCGCGAGGCGTTTGCTGACCGTGTTGCGACGAGTAGTTCGGCGGGACGATCCCAGGGTGGGTCGTCGGGCCAACGAGGAGCGGAGGGTTCCTCACGCGGTTTTCAGCGAGACAGTGGCCGCGAGTCGAGTGGTCGTGAGGGTGGAGATCGCTCCGACGGAGGCGATCGACGTGGATCCTCGCAGCGAGGTGGTAATCAAAAAGCTGGGCCAGTTGAACCAAAGTTAACCGTGGCGGTTCACGAACCGAGTAATTCACTGATCGTGACTGCTCCGGACCAACTTTTTAAGCAGGTTGAGGAACTCGTGGCATTGATCGACTCTCGTAACGAACAGACGATTCGTATTATCAGCCATTCCCAGGCAGGTCGTGTTAACTCGGTCCTGCAGCAGGTGATCGCCGGGCAACCAAATATAAGCAGCTCGGGTTCGTCAACAACACAATCGCGAACCGGGTCCTCGTCTCCTTCGCGGTCATCCAGCGGGTCGCGAACCGGATCATCATCCCCTTCGCGATCGTCCAGCGGTTCGTCCAGGTCGGGTTCTTCACCCAGCAGGTCGTCAGGTTCAAGTAGAGGTTCTGGTCGATGACACAAAGGCCCCGTAGCGCGGATACTTTCTCTTTCCTGTTGCGCGGATGGTCTGTTGCCTGTCTCGCGATGCTCTTGACGGTGGGCCTGGTTAGTCCTGCACTTGGGCAGGCCGGACTGCGTGAAGCTCTGGAGCGACTTGATAAGAACCAGGATGGTAACATTTCTCCAGATGAGATCACTCCGCAAGCCAGGCCTTATTTCGAACGGATTACCGAGAATCAAAGTCGGTCGTGGCGTGAGAAACCGATCTCCATCGAGCGATTAACCGGGATCGCGCGGAAGTATTACTATGGGCAGAACGGTGGGGTTGGACGCGAGTTGCGTCCGGAAGGCGAGAGTACGATCAAGCCTTTCGGTGCCTACAAGGACGAGCCGCTGGTGCCCGATTTCGGCCTGGCCAGGGTGAAGTATCCTTACATCCAGGCCGACCTCGACCTGGCCCGGCGGATCATGCGCAGTTACGACCTCAACGGTGACGGTTTGATTAGCCGTGATGAGGCCTCCAAGGCTCGCAAGTGGACACACCGTAATCCATTCGAGGACGATTTAAATAAAGATGATCATATTAGCCGCATGGAGTTGACGCAGCGTTATGCTCGTAGACGCTTGCTGGACGGGATGGCCGATGAACTGGGGCAGCGAGCGGAACGTGGAGTCAACGATGTGCGCCCGGCGTTTCGGAAGCCGGAGAATCAACGCGGTGGCTCTCGCTCGCGATCATCTAGAGGTGGTAGCTCCTACCTGGCGGTGAATCTGCTGAATCGTTTTGATGCGAATCGTAATGGTCGACTTGAAATGAACGAATCGTTGAGCCTGGGCGTGGCTGCCGGTCGCGTGGACCTGGACCAGGATGGCTCCCTTTCTCGCGAGGAATTGGTTGCCTACCTGAACAGCCAACAGCAGCAAGCTGCCCCAGTGGTCGAGGGATTGCCTGACTGGTTCTATGAATTGGATAGAAATCGCGACCAGCAGGTTTCGATGGGGGAATACACCAAGGAATGGACTGAAAGTAAGTTTGCTGAGTTTACCAGGTGGGATCATAATGGTGATGGGCTGGTGACGGTCTCGGAAGTACTGCAGGCGGAAACCGTTTCCGGGGGTAGTTACGCAAATAAGACTGCTGAGATTCTATCGCCCCGGAGAACCATGGTTTCGGAGATCGAGGTCACCGAGGATTACCTCGTGGGTGACTTGAACCTGCAGCTTTCCATCACGCATTCCTACTTGAGTTTCCTGGACTGTTACCTGACCGGACCCGATGGCCAGCGCATCGAACTGTTCACGGCGGTCGGGGGTACCGACGATCATTTTGACAAGACGATTTTTGATGATCAGTCCCCGGTTTCGATCACCCGGGCCAGGTATCCCTTCAAGGGATCTTTTCAGCCGGAGGCGTTGATCAAGAAACAGCCCAGCCTCGGTCATTTCAATGGCAAGAGTATCAAGGGGATTTGGCAATTGACGATTCGCGGGCAACGCAGCGATCGTTTCGGCATGCTTAATGGGTGGTCCCTGATTGCTCGCCCCGAGGGAGATCCGGGAATCACGCAGCCCGTTCCGCAACCAGCAGCTCCGGCGGCTGGGGGTGGCGAGGGACAAGGCAGGCCTGCCGGCGGTGAGAGTTCCAGTCGATCGCCAGAAAGGCCGGATTGGGCATCGATGACGCCTGAGCAGAAGCGGCAGACCGCGGAAGCAATGGCCAAGCGAGGTTTGCATCCATCAGGCCGCCCGATGACGGAGTCGGAAAAACGAATGGCGAACATGAGTCCCGAGCAAAGGCAGAGGTACCGGGAGGAGATGGCCAGGCGGGGGCTTCATCCATCGGGTCGCGCGATGAGTGAAGAGGATAAAAGACGTGCGCAGAATGACAGGATCCGGGATGACAAGCAGAGGCAGGATGACGAGCAGCGTAGAATTCAAGGCCAGATTTACCGCCGCTCGTTTTCAGACCCCAGGTCGGGCAATCCCGGTGGTTCGAAGGGGAAGCCCG
>JAZADA010000025.1:0-8557 GCA_036124135.1 Planctomycetota bacterium
AAGAGCAGAAACGCGTGGCAGGTGTGGTCAAGCAACTTGACCAGGTGCCCAACCAGACCGCCACCGTCAAGGCGTACCGGATCAAGCGAGCCGAACCTGACGCTATTTTCCAGAGCCTCTCCAACGCCTTTAGCAACAACAGTGAGTTCACCATCCAGTTCCAACCTGCAACCAGCAGCGTTTACTTGATTGCGACCCCCAAGAACCACGTGATCTTCCAGGAACTCATTGAAGAACTTGACCAGCCAGACACCGAGGGAACCGTGGTCCAGGTCTTCCCCTTTGACGAGGCACGCATCACGGCCGAGCAAGTCGTCGCATCGCTCGACGAATCCCTCAAGCAGAGCCTGTCCCTGCAGGTGAACGAGAAGGTCAACAGCCTGATCGCACGTGGCGGTGAGGCCAGCCAGAAGAAACTCCAGATAGCCATCGATGCCATCGTCAAGCAGTTACCGATGCCGACCAGGCCCACCACCCAGGTCTACACACTTACCCTCGCTTCTGCCGAAGCGGTCCAGGAAGCCCTCAGCCCCCTGGTCACCAGTGGCTCAGTGGTGGCCGATCCGGCCAGCGGATCCATCCTGGTGACAGCCAACGAGGTGGAACAGAAACGCGTGGCAGGTGTGGTCAAGCAACTTGACCAGGTGCCCACGCAGACACCCACCGTGAGGGCCTACCGGGTCAAGAATACTGATCCCCATGCAGTCTTCCGTAGCGTCAGCGAAGCATTTCGCGACAACCTGGATTTTACCTTTAATTTCCAGGATGCGACGCGCAGTATCTACCTGGTAGCCACGCCGCGTAACCATACTCTCTTCAAGACACTCCTCGAGGAACTGGACCAGCCCGGTCCTCCCCGGACTCCGCGCAACGCCAAGGTGTACTCACTGGAAAATGTTGACGGCAACGTGGCCACGTCAATTCTCAACACACTGTTCCTGGGCCAGAACATCCAGATCCAGTTCAACACCAGTGCCAATGCCCTCGTGATCATAGCCGCCGATCACCAGCATGCCGCGGTCGCGCGGGCGCTCAAGGAAATGTCCGGCGTGGAACGAATCCTGGAGGTCTTTCCCCTTCAGTACACCGACCCGCTTTCCATCGAAACGGCCGTCCTCAACCTCTACGAAGGGAGCCCTCCAGGATTGGCCCCCGTGGTCAGTAGTGACTACGATACGCAACGCATTTTCGTCCGTGGCACCAAGGCCCAGGTGGAACGAATTCGCCAGTTGCTTATCCGCCTCGGAGAGCCCGTCAAATCCTCGACACCTTCCGAGCAAAAGGGCGGGGTACGCACCATCCCGTTCCATGGTTCGACTACCCAGGCCGTGGAGCAGATGGAAAAGGTCTGGAACAAGCTGCGAAAGAATCGTATCCAGGTAGTCATTCCATCGCAGCCCGGCAAGAAACCCCTGGATGGCAAGATTCCCGGTAACCCAGCCCCCCCCGCCACAAAGACACCGCCGGGCAAAGCCCAGCCTGATGAAAAACAGGGCACCTCCAGTGACCTCGACCGACGAGCAACCTTTCCGGTCGCATGGCAGGATACCACTCGCAAGCAGGAGCCCAAGGCTGCCCAGGCACCTGCCCAGGATCAAAACGCTACACCAGCCTCGATCGTCGTGGTTCCCGGCGCGGGACAAATCACGATTGCCTCCTCCGACCTGGACGCCCTGGACGAGATGGAAAAACTACTACGTGCTATCTCACAGCGAAGCGGGGGACCAACACCGAATACCACCTTCTCGGTATTCTTCCTGCGAAACACGGGTGCCAAGGAAGCCGAGACCCTGCTGGGCACACTGCTGGAACAGTTGCCCGTGACGCGTAATGGCGTTGGCCCCATCGCAGCCGTGGCCGATAAACGCCTCAACGCACTGGTCGTCCATGGAAGTCGCAAGGACCGCCAGATCATCCAGGAACTTCTGGAGGTCCTGGATACCGCGGAGACCCTGACCCAGACCATGATCCCAATACCGACACTCGTGCCACTGAAAAACACGCAAGCCAACCGCGTCCTGAACATTCTCCGCAACGTCTACAGGACCCAGCTAAGCAGCACCGGGGGACGCAAGCAAGTCTCGATCCCGGAAGGAGTCTCCGAGGACGTGGCAGCATTGCTGCAGCAAATGAACGCCTCTTCCTCCGGACCTATCCTGAGCCTGGACGTGGACGAGAAAACCAACTCGATCGTGATCAGGGCCCTTCCCGATTTGTCCCGGGAAGTCCAGGTCTTCATCAAGGAACTCGACACCTCGGCCCGCGAGAGCAGCCAGCGCCGGGTTCAGGTCATTCAACTGGAAAACACCCGTTCTGATCGAATGCTGCAACTGTTGCAGCAATTCCTGGATAGGCCCAGCCGAAGCCCGGCTACCATCACCCCAGTCAGCCCCTCTGCAAACGATTAACTCCTTTGCTGAGCAGGACTAACAACTATTACCCAGGGACCATCCGACCGTGAGAGGGAACCCTGATTCGACTTGTTATTAATCGCAGTAAAACTTATAGTACCAACATCTTAGTGGGTCCGACCCGCTTAAAACATAATGGATTGCCCCGGACCAATGGATTAGGTCACCCTCCCACCCTTACCTGGCAAGCAAACAACCCCACCTGTGGTTTGCCAATGGAATGTAAACATGAGCCGCGGAACCTATCTCCCCAAACTTGACCAGGTTCACCTGCAGACCATCTCTCGTGCGCTGCAAAACTCTCGGCCCCTGGCTGAGATCGCAGCAGAACTGGAGTTCAATTCGCTACCCGACCTGCTCCTGGCGACGTCACGAGCCCTCGGAATCAAGCTCGTTAACCTGGAAGAGACGGACGTGGACAGTTCCTTGCTGGACGATTTCCCGCTTCGACTGATCCATCGATACGAGGTTTTCCCACTCGTAAGAAACAATGACTCGTTGATCCTGGCGGTCAGCAACCCGTTCAACATGCAGGCAATTGATGCGGTTGCCAGTGAACTGCGCACGGCAGTCGTCCCGGTATTGGCTGACGGCGACCAACTCAAATCATTGATCAAGGAACATCTCGGCGTGGGTGCCGAAACCGTGGACGGCCTGGTCGCCCAGCAAAAAAGTGAAGGCCTGGATTTACTCGACCAGTTGCAGGGACAGGACCTGGAAGATGCGGAACTGGCCCAGCAGGCGTCTGTCGTCCGACTGGTCAACGAAATCCTGATCGAAGCAATCGAGGCGCGTGCCAGCGACATTCATGTAGAGGCCCAGGAACAGGGACTCAAGCTACGCTACCGGATCGATGGTGTTTTGCAGCGGCAGCCAATCGCTGCAGAGATGAACCAGTTTCGTGCAGCCATCGTCACGCGACTGAAGATCATGGGTAACCTGAACATCGCCGAGAAGCGGGTTCCGCAGGACGGTCGAGTCAAGATCCGCGTCAAGGGACGGGACGTCGACATTCGGGTATCGATTATTCCCATGCTCCATGGCGAGGGAATCGTGATGCGAATCCTGGACAAGGAAAACCTGCAGTTTTCCCTGCAGGGAATCGGCATGCCGGACCATATCCGCTCCGAGTTCGAGGAAATGATCCGCCTGCCCCATGGTATCGTCCTGGTAACGGGCCCAACCGGTTCGGGAAAAACAACCGCGCTCTATAGTGCCCTCACGGAAATCAAGAACGAAGAAAACAAGATTATCACCACGGAAGATCCCATCGAATACCAGCTCGAGGGCATCAACCAGATCCAGGTCAACACGAAGGTTGGGATGACATTTGCAGCCAGTCTTCGCAGCATCCTGCGACATGATCCAGACGTTGTCCTGGTGGGTGAAATTCGCGACCTGGAAACTGCCGAAAATGCTGTCCAGGCATCGCTAACAGGCCACCTGGTCTTTAGCACGCTGCACACCAATGATGCTTCCAGTGCGTTCATGCGGCTATGTGACATGGGCGTGGAGCCATTCCTGGTCAGCAGCACCGTGGAGGGTGTGCTCGCTCAGCGTTTGGTCCGGCGACTTTGCCCTGAATGCTGTGAGCCTGACATGTCTTCCATGAATGACATGCCCAGGGACTTTCCTGCGGATGAGCTTCACCACCTCGGCAAGATGGCCTATCGGCCGGTCGGTTGTCCTACATGTCGCAACAGTGGCTACCGGGGCCGACTCGGCATTTACGAGTTGCTCTCTGCCAGCGAGGAAGTACGTGCCCTGGCGACCGAACGAGCGCCCTCGAACGAAGTCAACAAGGCGGCCCGCCGGGCAGGAATGTCGACGTTGCGTGAAAACGCCTGGAAACAGGTGATTGACGGAAACACCTCGATCGACGAGGTACTACGAGTTACCAAGCCGGACAGCTAGGCAGACTTGTCACCCGGAACCCAGGATCCGATTCATGCCGGAATTTGTTTACCAAGCGAAAACAGCCAGCGGAGATTTGACCGATGGTCTCATCACTGCCAAGAGCCACCAGGATGCCCTGTCCCTGCTGGCGCAGCAGTCCCTCTTTCCACTGAAAGTCCATAACCCGGAAGATGACGGCAAGGGCTTACCACTGAACCTGTCGTTGCATCGAAAGATCAAGCCTGATGCGATCGCGGATATCCTGACGCAACTGGCGGACCTCCTGACCAATGGCGTGCCACTGCTCGAATCCCTGGGGCTCTTAGCGGAACAGGCACCTGACCGACAACTGGGCCTGATGATGGCTGAGGTACACGATGCGGTTGAAAACGGTGCCAACCTGGATGAGGCCATGGCGGCGCATCCACAAGCATTCTCACCCTTGACCATCAACATGGTTCATGCAGGCCTGGAAGGTGCTTTCCTCGAGGAATCGCTGGAACGCGTCTCCTCGTTCCTGCGCAAACAAAGCCAACTCCGCGCGAAGGTAATGAGCGCGATCACGTACCCGGTACTGCTGTCTATCGTAGGGACCGCGGTAGCCATTGTCTTGCTGGTCCTGGTCGTTCCGATGTTCGAGTCATTCTTTGATCGGCTGGAACGCAATGGCGTCGGGTTACCGCTGGTAACCACCATCCTTTTGACGGTTAGCAATGCCTGCACACGTTACAGTCTTTTCGTCTTTCCCGCAGTTGCTGGCCTGGCCCTGCTGATCCGCAATTTCCTGGCAACCGATTACGGCGTACGTTTGCTCGACCGCATCAAGCTGCGCATCCCGGTGGCCGGATCGATCTTTCACGACACGGCGATCTCCCGGTTCTGCCGCGTCCTGGGCACGCTGTTGCGTAATGGTGTACCGATCCTGAAATCCCTCGAGATCAGCAGTGCCTCGACAGGAAACACGCTGCTCCAGGATGCGATCAAGGATTCGGCGAAACACCTCTCCACGGGTAACCTGTTATCCCAGCCTCTTGCCGCCAGTGGCCTGATCCCAACCCAGATCATGGCCATGATTCGCGTCGCCGAGGAATCCAACACGCTCGACGAAGTACTCGTAACGATTTCCGATCGCATGGATCAAAAAATCGAAACTCGCCTGGAAATCATGGTACGTCTCCTGGAACCCCTGATGCTACTGGCAATAGGGGCCATGGTGATGTTTATCATCGCCGGCGTACTGTTACCTATTATTGATTTAAACTCTGCCATCGACTGACAAGGATTATTTATGTGCAAGGAGAAGCAAATGAACCGTAAACACCACCATCGTGGACTGACGCTCCTGGAGTTGATGATCGTACTGGTCATTCTCGTGGGCCTGATTGCCATGGTCGGACCACGCCTGCTGGGAACACAGGCCAAGGCTGATATCAAAACGACCAAGACACAGATTGCGAACCTCGAGGCCGCACTCAAGATGTACAAGGTCGACATGCGGACCTTCCCTAGCACGGAAGATGGCCTTCTCGCATTGCTCAAGGCACCTGCTGACGAAAACAAGGCTCGCAAATGGGATGGCCCCTACCTGGACGATGAAATCATCCCGGGCGATGCATGGGACAACGCTTTCGTCTACGAGTACCTCCCCCCACAACCGCCAGCTACCCGCGACTTTCCGCGACTTTCTTCCCTGGGCCCGGATGGATTACCCAACACCGAGGATGACATCGTGAACTGGCGCACCGTGGTAGAAGGTGAAGAAGGCACAAGTGCTCCAGGAGAGATTCCGAGTGAACCGTTACCGGCTACGAACCCATAACCGGAGAACGGAGGGGCTCTTCAGGGACGATACCGGCTACACCCTCCTGGAACTGGTCATCGCCCTGTCCATCCTGTCGGCATTACTTGCCATCAGTTGGCCCCGGCTGCGCCAACTGGTACGACAGGCGTCCCACCAGCAGGCAGCCCTCCAGCTCAAGGACCACTGTGCCGAGGCCCGCGAACAGGCAATCCAGGCGGGTGAAACCTGGGAACTGTATTGTTACCCAGGCACAAGCCTGTATGCCATTCGAGCGGTAGCAGAGCACCCTCTCGAGACCACGCAGGAGCTTGGCGCCGCGCCAGCCCTGCTGCAGCAACGAGACCTGCCGCCTCCCTCGGCCGGGGACAGCAACCGCCCACTTGAAGTTACCGCTCCACACACGCTCCCCGACGACCTCGTGTTTGCGTTGCAGCCCCTTTCCCCAGGAGCAAATCCTGGTAACACGCCATTGCCACCAGGCGACCGCCCCCCGGAGATCCAGAACCTGCTCCAGGCCGCAGGTAACCCCAGGCAAGAAGAGCCCCAGGTGCTGGCTCGTTTTTACCCGGATGGGCGCGTCACCGAGACCGCTATCCAGATCATGTTACCCCAGACGGGCGATTCCATCGCGATCCGGTTGCGCGGCCTGACGGGTGGCATCACGATCGGCCCACTGGTAAAGGCCCTCCCCCCGGAAGAAATGGACGCCACGAATCGTTCGTTACCCACTCCTGGCACGGAGGCGAACAGATGACTACCTTGCGTTCCAGGCCTGCCAAACGCCGTTATATCTCTCGCGGATTTTCCCTGCTCGAGGTGATCATTGCTACCGGCATCATGGCGACCAGCAGCGCCCTGCTGCTTAGCCTCCTGTCCACTGGTGAACAACATGCCACTCGCGCTGAAACACGCGGGATGGCCCAGGTCCTTTGCCACACCAAGCTCGACGAACTGCTGGCGGATCCACAACAGCTCCGGGAGGTCAACAAGGAACCTCTCCTGGGCTACGAGGACTGGCAATACTCGGTCAACTGGCAGCCACTGGAAATCCCTGGCCTCATCCGCATACGTGTCTCCGTGCAACAGGCTGTCCCCGGAGATCCCTCGAAAACATCCACGGGTCCCAGCAAATCGTTCGAGCTGGTGCGTTGGGCCAGGATTCAAAACCCAGGAATGGATTTATCGCCTGGCAGCCAATCCCTGGAGCCCCCTCCCTTCACAGGACAGCCATGATCCATCCCACGACCAACAAGCGTTCCGCATTTACGCTGTTGGAAATCATTATCGCTGCCAGCCTGACAACAGCCATCCTGTTGATTCTCTGGTCACTTTTTGGTGTCTACTCAAAACTTGAGCAAAAGGGGAGCCAGGCGACAACTGAAATCCAGCTTGTGCGGGGCCTGCTCCGACAACTGCAATCGGATCTCGGCAGGCTCACGACAGCTCCTGCTGAAGTGGCAAAGCCATCTCCTGCAACCAGTACGCAACCCCCGCCCATCACCACCGCCTCTCCTGTCGAATCTATCGCACCGTTGCTGCTGCCTGACGGGGTGCAACTGGTCGGTGATCGCAATCGAATCAAGCTGGTCCTGGCAGCCCAACCAACTGACAACGATCTCCCGCTCACCAGCCACTCGTCGACGACACCGCCAGCTGTTTTCAAGATCGTACAGTACCAGTGGCAGCCGCGAGAGGAATTCCCCAGCCAGGCTCAACTCGACACCACGAACACCCCCCGCCCCAGCGGCAACGAACTCTCCCTGGAACTGCCACCGACAGGTCTCCGTCGACACATGGTTTCCTGGTCGTCCTCCCAGCCGAGCGTCCGTGAAGATGGTGCTGCGATTGTCGAACCAAACACCCGTTCGCAGCAGCTATTGAATCGCCGGTCGGACGACCAGCCATCCCGTCCCGAACAGGAAGACCTGATCCCGGAGGTTACTGCCTGGCAATTAGAGTATTTCGATGGAATCACCTGGGTCAGCCAATGGGACAGTGTCAGCCTGGGCCGCATGCCGGTCGCCGTGAAGGTTTCCTTCGACCTGGAGCCGCCGGTTGAAATGGAACCCGAGGAGCTCCTCGATCAACCCACGGATCAAACCAGCCAGCTTCCGGAAGTGAGCAGTTTGGAAAACCGGGATCTACTTCCCGGCCAGGATCGACTGAACCCGCTGGAAAACCCGTTTGAATACCAGTTCGTGATCGCTATCAATACCACCAACCCCTTGCCAGAGGAAGAATCCGACGAACCATGAATCTTCCCGTGAACCGGCAACGGCGAGGAACCATCCTGATCGTTGTACTGGTAGTCCTATTACTGATCAGCGTCGTTGCCTACGACTACATGCTGTCGATGCAAACGGAGAACCTCGCTGCCCGCAGCAGTGGTGACCAGATGGTTGCCCGACAAGCGGCATGGTCCGCCATGGACTGGTTATCGGCGATCCTG
>JAZADA010000026.1:0-6642 GCA_036124135.1 Planctomycetota bacterium
ATTAACCCCGAGCATACCTTCCCGGATCTCGGCGGCCGGCCGATGCCCATCCTGCCGTTTGGTGAAGCCATCCACGAGATTGACCCGGTAACCTGATTCTCGCTTGCCCGGACCAGGCCTGTTCTACAGGTGTTTCTTGACGAATGCCCAGGCGGACTTGTCATGGAATTCGTGGCCCCCGGCAAAAATCA
This sequence comes from Planctomycetota bacterium, assembly GCA_036124135.1. Lineage (GTDB taxonomy): Bacteria > Planctomycetota > Planctomycetia > Pirellulales > Pirellulaceae > JAZADA01. Next base: position 192 of record JAZADA010000026.1, read on the forward strand.
CGTGCTCGAACTTGTCCGATATCTTGAGTTGTTGGTAGTAGTTGGCTGAAGTCGGAGCCAGCATGCGTCCTTTTTCACGATGCGAGGCATTGTCCCGGGCTCCAGCCTGGATTTGATGAGCCCGGGGGCAAACCAGGGCCACGATGTCGGCATCGTTGAACAGCGTGAAGCGATCCTGGAAACGGAAATCGCTGGGAACGCTCAGTTCCTGTGCCTCGTAGCGGCCTTCCTGGACACCAAAGTAGCAACTCGAGACTGATACCTTGATACGCTTGTCGATGGCCGGGGTCACCTGCGCGTAGTAACCTCCGTAGGATAGTCCCACCATGCCGATGCGGTTGGGATCCACTTCGGGTCGTTTGACAAGCACGTCAATCGCATAGGTGATCTTGGCAATTTCGACGGCCGTGATACTGGTACCGATCAACCGCATCCGATCGTCGATCTGGCGGCGGATGTCGCGGGGGTAACCGTCGGCTCGAAACAGGTGTTGCGGTGCGTAGACTGCGTAGCCCTGCTTGACCGCATCACGAACCATGCCGTGGTAGTTGGCGCCTCCGTTGAAGAGAGCCACCTCGGGTGAGCCGCCACCGCCATGCATGCTGATCATCAGCGGGAGCTTTCCAGCCTGTTTTCGTGGAATGATATAGATGCCCTCGGAGTGAACCCCTGGCAAGATAGGAATCATTGCCCGGTAATAGGTTCCGATGGAATCGAGGCCGATCACGGTAAACGTGGCTTTTGACTGTGGACGTTTCCCCGGCGGTGGATAACCGATGCTGTCACAAAATGCCTGGCGCAGCGGCTCGGCAGATTTCTCAAAGGCTGCCGGGGACGAGTAATCGGGCTTGAATAACTGCTTGAATCTTGTCCGATTCCCGGCCATCTGCTTGATGTACGCGTCCAGTTCACGGGCTTGCTCCGTGCGCAGCGGATTGGACTTGGCCACCGCCTGGTTGAAATACGGTGGGGTAGCGGGCTGTTCCTGGGCTGACGTCGTGGCCAGGCCGAGCAGGATCAACAGCAACATGAGGCTCCTGGAAATCGTCTTCATGAGAAAGTTCCTTTAGTATCTTGAGAAGCGGGCAGTATAGCAGTGAAATTGCGAGGGCAGGAGAATGCTTCGCATGCTTATCCTGAATCTGCTAGACTGTGCCCAGTTACATCATTGAGGAGAGTGTCCGTTAGGAAGTTTCATTCACGTGGAGACGTACAGGAATATGAATTACCGACACAGCATGTTTACGATCGCCCTGGTACTGGTTACGACAACGACACTGCAGGCAGAGAACTGGCCCGGTTGGCGCGGGCCACGGGGAGATGGTTCGAGCGTCTCGACGAATTTGCCGATGAACTGGGATGGCGCGTCCGGTGAGAACGTGAAGTGGAAGGCGGCCATTCCGGGTACCGGACATTCATCTCCGGTTGTTTATGGTGATCGTATTTTTGTTGCTTCCTGCTTGCCCAAGACCCAGGAACGGGTCCTGATCTCGATCGATCGCAAGACGGGTAAGATTCTCTGGCAGAAAACCGTACTCAAAGCACGCCTGGAAATGAAACATTCGCTCAATAGTTTTGCTTCGGGTACCCCGGCCACCGATGGGGAGACGGTGATTGCTTCTTTCCTGGAAGTTGAGCCTACGGAAATTGATGCTCCGAACGTGGGTGGTAAGCGAAAGATTTATCCGGGCACGATGGTGGTGGCCGCGTACGATTTTGACGGCAACGAGAAATGGAAAGTGAAACCGGGCAGTTTTATTAGTGCCCACGGCTTCTGTTCCTGTCCCGTTTTCTTTAAGGACCTGGTCATCATCAACGGGGATCATGACGGTGAATCCTATATCCTGGCTTTAAATAAGAAGACGGGTGATGTTGCCTGGAAGGTGCCGCGCAAGTATGGCATCCGCAGCTATGTAACACCGCTGATTCGTAATATTGATGGTCGCACTCAGATGGTCTTTTCGGGCAGCAAGCATATTATCAGCCTGGATCCAGCCACGGGGAAACAACACTGGAAGGTCGAGGGACCCACGGAACAGTTCGTGGCCTCGATGGTCTACGATGGCCAGCAGTTCTACATGTGTGCCGGTTTTCCTACTTACCACGTGATGGCGATTGACGGTCGCGGTAAAGGCGATGTGACCGATACGGCCGTGAAGTGGCACGTGCAGAACGTCCGCTGCTATGTTCCGTCTCCGGTCGTGATTGGTAATTACCTGATCGTGGCAGATGACCGTGGAACAGCCAATTGTTTTGATACGAAAACTGGTGAGCGTCACTGGCAGAACCGACTTGGCAATCATTTTAGCGCCTCGTTGCTGGCCGTGAATGGACTGGCCTACCTGCTGGCGGATGATGGCACGATGAAGATCGTCCGTCCTGGCAAGGAACTGGACGTGGTGGCGGAGAACAAGTTGGGTGAATCCTGTTACGCGTCGCCAGCCGTAGCCGGCGACCAGTTGTTTATCCGGGGTGAAAAACACCTTTACTGCATCAGTCGCTAGGGACTGCTTCGTCTTGATGAGCGTGGAACATTATTCCTGCAGGAGTCTTGAGTTGTGACAAAAAAATCCAGCAAGATCACGCGACGCCAGTTTGTCGCGACCGCTTCGGTTGCCGTCGCAGCCCCCACCGTGTTGACGACCCGTCGAGCCGAATCCCGTGAGATGATCCTGGGAGAAGGTGAACACAAGTACCGGGTCGATCATGCCTGGGCGCAGTTGCCGGACAAGTACAGTTGGCAAACGACCCACAACGTGGCAGTCGATAAGGCCAACAACCTCTACGTGATTCACGAGGGGCGGGCGAACCAGAAGGATCACCCGTCTATTTTCGTTTTTGATCCGACCGGGAAATTTATTCGCGCCTTTGGTAAGCAGTTCCAGGGGGGTGGCCACGGTATCGAGGTGCGGCAGGAAGGTAACGAGGAGTTTCTCTACGTATGTGCTTACCAACAGGTGAAATCATTTGCGAAGATGACTCTCAAGGGAGAAACCGTCTGGGAAAAATACGCTCCCATGGATGCCGGTGTTTACGCCAAGGACGAGGATACCAAGCGGCAGAAAGTCTGGGGGCGTAATCGTTTCATGCCCACGAATTTTGGCTTCCTGCCCGACGGTGGTTTCCTGCTGGCAGATGGTTATGGCAGCTGGTATATCCATCGCTACGACAAGGATGCCAACTGGCTCAGTTGCTTTGGTGGTCCTGGTAATGGAAACGGTAAGTTCAATACACCCCACGGTATCTGGATCGATCAACGGCGTGATGGAGAATTGGTCGTGGCTGTTTGTGATCGGGCACACCATACGCTGCAGATGCTGACGCTGGAGGGGAAACACATCAAGACCCACCAGGGTTATGGCCTGCCCGCCAACCTGGATACCTACGGGGACCTGATGCTGGTACCTGAATTACACGCCCGCGTGACCTTGCTGGACAAGGAAAACAAGGTAGTGGCCCGTTTGGGAGATGATGTGAAACGGGTAACCACGGTCGGCGGAATTCGAAACAAGGAAGACCAGTGGGTCGACGGTAAGTTCGTGCATCCCCATGACGCCTGCTTCGACCGCGAGGGGAATATTTTCGTGGCCGAATGGGTTGCCAGCGGACGCGTATCGCGACTGACCAAGGTGTAATGCAGCCTGCCAGTTTCGTTGCCGTGCCGGTTCGCAGGGTCAGGCTTGAGCAGAACCGTCTCGTCGGATCAGGTCGTGATGATCTGGTCCAGCGTTTCGCCACCAATGTCTGTCAGGCGGCGTAACCGACCGGCATGATGGTAACGTAGCGACTCGTCGTCCAGCCCCATCAGGTTGAGAATCGTGGTATGGACATTGCGAATGGGAATGGGTTCCTCGGCCGCGCGCAAGCTGAAATCGTCGGTGGCCCCGGCCGTGGCGCCTCCGCGGACGTTACCACCGGCCATCCACATGACCAGTCCATACTTGTTGTGGTCCCGGCCTGGCTTGTTGCCAACGCCACCATTCTTGAAAGGTGTGCGACCCATTTCTGATGCCCAGATCACGAGTGTCTCGTCCAGCATGTCCCGTTGCTTGAGGTCCGTCAGCAGGGCGGCTACCGGTTGATCCACCTCGCGGCCATGCCGGATCATGCGTCCCTTGACGTCACCATGGCCGTCCCAGCTGGTAGCACTGATCTGCACGCCGTGGACCAGCATCGTGTACCGTACTCCACTTTCAGCCAGGCGGCGGGCCAGCAGGCATTGCCGCCCAAAACCAGCAGTGTCCTTCTGGTCCAGGCCGTACAACTTGTGAATGTGCTCGGGTTCCTTGCTGATGTCGACCAGTTCCGGAGCTCGCGTTTGCATCCGGTAAGCCAGTTCATAGGACTGGATCCGGGCTTCCAGTTCGTTCAACCGGGGGTAGTCACGAGCATGTTGTTCGTTCAACCATCGCAGCTGGTTGAGTTCGCCACGCTGCCGGTCTCGATCGAGGCCGCGAGGCAGAGCGAGGTTCAGGATGGGAGTTCCCTTGCTGCGCAGCAAGGTGCCCTGGTAGGCCGCCGGCAGGTAACCGTTGCCCCAGACCTGGGCCCCGTTGACCGGTGCTCCGCGAGGATCCTGGATAACCATGTACGAGGGCATGTCCTGGTTTTCCGTACCGAGTCCGTAGCTGACCCAGCTGCCGACCGAGGCGCTGCCAGGGAACTGGCTACCGGTGGTGACATGCAGTGTCGAGGGACCATGGTTGGGATTGTCTGTTTCAATGCCGTGGATAAAGGCCAGGTCATCCACGTGCGTGGCGATGCGGGGAAACAATTCTGAGACGTAGCGACCCGACTTGCCATGTTGGGAAAACTTGAAAGGGCTGCCGATGCATGAATGGTGATGCGACAGGCGACCCTGTATTTCTCCCCGCACGTCGTGTGAACCGGGCAGCGGCTTGCCATGGAGCTTGTTCAACTCGGGCTTGTATTCGTAGGAGTCCATCTGGCTGACACCACCCTGCATGAACAGGAAGATGCAGCGCTTGGCCTTGCGGGGCAGGTGGGGTTCACGTGGCAGGTAAGGACTGGCTGGCGGTGTATCCTCGGCGCGTAACAGGTCAGCCAGCGCCAGGGCGCCCAGCCCGCTGTAACTGCTTCTCAGTAATTCTCGCCGTGTGAGCATGGATTAATCCAGGTAAAGGAATTCGTTGCTGTTGTAGAGCACGCGGCAGATGCTGATCATCGCCTCACGTGGATCCTTGAATGTCTCGTAATAGGATTTTAACTGACCGATCTCATCCGGCTTGGCATCGCGACACAAGGCCAGTCGAAACGCGACCTGGATGCGATCTTCCGCGCCCGGTCCTGCCAGGCCAATGACCCGGTCGGCAAAGTGGGGGACTTCTGCTGTGACCAGGACGCCATTGTACATGGCGAGGGCCTGCAGGGGCGTGGTGCTGGCCCGTCTTCGTGGTCGTGATTCGTCACAAACGGGTGCATCAAATGTCTGCAACAGGGGCATGTTCAAGGTCCGTTGCTGGTAGATGTAGATACTGCGTTTGCGACCTTCCGCATCGTACTGCGTGGCCCACTTGCTGTTGTCATACTTAACACGTTGTTCAATATCATCGGGCAGCGGCGGGAAAATGGGGAGTCCAAAATGTTCGTCATTCAATCGGCCACTGACGTGGAGCGTCCGGTCACGAACCACCTCGGCACCCAGTCGTCGTACCGGGTAATGCCAGAGATAGATGTTCGACGGATCCAACTGGTTGGCCTGGTCATTCTGGACACGTGACGCTTGTTGGTAGACGCTGCTGTTGCAGATCAAGCGATGGATCGACTTCAGGCTCCACTTGTTTTCGATCAGCTTCAGCGCCAGGTAGTCGAGCAACTCCTCGTGACTGGGGCCATCGCTGAGAACACCAAAATCGCTGGGAGTTTTCACGATCCCTCGACCGAAATGGCCATACCAGAGCCGATTGACAATCACCCGGGCCGTCAGGGGGTTCTTGGCCGAGGCAATCCAGTCGGCCAGTGCCTTGCGACGACTGCGGGTTGGCCAGCGTTTGAATGGGTCGAGACGAATCTTTACGGGCTCCTGGTGTCCCGTGATGGCACTCGGGAAAGTGGGCTGAACCACCTGGCCCGGATTGTCCCACTCGCCACGAATCATCACCCGGGACGTGGGGACCCCCGGCTCGTAGGGCGGGCCAAAGGAATGTCGCAGTGTCATGGCTTGCGGTTGGAGTCGCGTGTGTTGCTGGGGCAGGAACTTGGAACGGGACTGAAATGATTGGTACTGGTTCCGTTCCTGGTCGCTGATCCGCGCGTCTGTTCGATCGGCGATGATCGCTTCCAATTGTCCGTTTGTACTGCGTGCCGTTGGATTAACGAACGTACTGATGAACTGGCCGTTTCCGCCTACCTCGAAGAGATACGATTCGTCGTTGTCCTGGCTGCTGAAGACCGTCACGATCGACCCTTCTCGATCGCCCAGGAAGGTTGC
>JAZADA010000027.1:0-11087 GCA_036124135.1 Planctomycetota bacterium
GACCTGACATTCTCCGTGGTCACTGCGCCAAGCAATGGTTCCCTGACACTCGATGCTGATGGTTCCTTCACCTATACGCCGGATACGAACTTCAACAAGACGGATTCCTTCACATACCGGGCCCATGATGGCCTAGCCAACAGTAACACCGCCACGGTAACACTCGAAATTGACACGGTTTTCCCCTGGTACAACTCAGACCAGGAAAGGGATGTCAACAATGATGGCGTGGTGACGCCACTGGATGCCCTCTGGATCATCAACACGCTCAATAACCTGGGCAGTCACCAGTTAACCACGAACCGTGCGGAAGGGATCGCCCCACCCTACCTGGACGTCAACCGTGATGGTTTTGCGTCACCAGCAGATGTACTCTGGATCATCAATCATTTGAACCAACAATCCGGAACTGGCGAGGGCGAAGCAGAACCGCTGGAAAGCAATCCGGGACCGGTTATTCCGGAAACCAACCAATCACAGGTCCCTGGGAGCAACCCCTCGACTTACGCACCTCTCCCCATCGCACCTGCCACGCAATGGGAAGATATCGACAATGCATTCCGGTCATTTTCGGAAGACTATTCCAGTGCCGACGAATCCGATCATGAGCCGACGAACAGCGAGGAACTGGAGTGGTGGAGTGCACCTCTCGAGGAAACCCTGGAAGAATGGCTACCGGGATCCTAGACCTGGTCACTGCAACTGGAACCATAACAGGGTACTAAGCAGGGTCAGCAGGGTGGCGGATCCAGTCGCAATCACGAACGCTCGCTGCACCGTGGTACGCTGGGCATAGGCACCAATCATCATCGGTATCACGGTCCAGCCAATGCCACCGATACAGAAAAAGATTCCAACCGCTCGACCATGCAAGGACGTATCCACGTTACTGAGCAGGATCGCAATCAGGGTCGGAAAGATTGGTCCCAGGATGAGTCCTGCCAGGACTACCATAACGCACATACTATTAGCCGTCCGACTACGAACGATTCCAAGGGTTACCAGCACGCAGCAGCCCGCCATGGCCAGCACGAGAACAGCATCGGTACCTTCCGGTACCTTCCAGGTCAAGCTGGATCCCAGTAACGAAAAGCTACCCAGCAATGCCAGTGCCACGACCAGTCGCGATCCCATGAAACTCAACCAGAACACGGACAGCAGGCCGGCAGCGCGACCTTCGCTGACACCTTTTTCTGTCATCAAGGTCGTCGCCCAGGTTGCGACGGCAGCCTCTACGGGTACATGACAAAAGAAGGCGGCACAACAAATCCAGACAATGGGATTGGCCAGCAGGATCTTCAGGCCATCAGCAACCGTTTCCGTGGTGGCCGGAACCAGGGCATCCCAGTCAACACCAAGTCCCAGCAGTAACGGGACCACGCCCAGGGTAGCAATACTCAACAGGGCGGCTTTGAAACCGATGCGGCGCATCAACACCGTGATCAGGATCGGCATGATAAACGCACCCATGCCGAAAATAAAATCGCCCATGTTCATGGCATAGGCCATGCGCCGGGGAAGTTCTTCTGCGGGTACAAATGCCGGGGGTGACGTCACGTTAAGAACGTTCACCAGGGCCGACCAGCCGGTTCCCAACACCAGTACCGCCAGGAAAGCCTGCCGGTACGTTTTCACCGTGGACAGGATAACCAGGCTCAACATCAAGAGGACGAACCCACCGCCCAGGACCAGTTGTTTACCTACGGAATCAACCAGGAAGCCGGCTGCGATCACCATGGGAATGAGGGTAAAGCCAAAAACACTGACTAACCCGCCAATGCGTGTTTCATCGATTTGCAGCCTTCGTGCCAGCGGTACCTTGATACTACCCAGCAGGGCATGGCTCATCCCGGTGACGGCCAGGGCCGCAATCTGCATTAACGTTAACCATTGATCCATGACTCGACACCCCTGGTACGAACCCGGTAGCAGTAAAACTCTCTACCTCCATTGCGATCAACATCACGGCTGAGTCTGGGGCCACTGGACTTCCAGTCGTCCTACCGAAACCGTCACGTCACGTTGCCCTGCTCCCTGGGGAGCGACGACGGTTATTGTAACCTCTTGGCCCGGTTTATGGATACGAATCTTCCGCAACAAATGATCACGGTAACGGAGCTTCTTTCCATCGATAGCGACAATCACTTCCCCCTTTTTCAGCCCGGCCTGCATGGCAGGGCCATCTTTTTCCAGTTGTTGAATCACCAGTCCCTCGGTCCCGGCAGCGTAGCGCTGCAACTCGTTCGGCTGGAGAATCCATAATTCGTCAACGAACATTCCCAGCGTGGGAGTCGCGCGGTTTTCCTTGCTGGTCAACAATGGAGCCACGGCAATGGCAGGAGCAACATTCGCGATACCAGCGGTGTGACCCTTGCTGGTCACGGCACCTGACTGCACACCAACGATCTGTCCCGCGCGGTTCAACCAGGGACCACCAGAGGTTCCTTCCTGGACATTGGCAGCCACCTGTAACACCTCGACAAAATGGGACTGGTGTTCATAGGTCAGACCATCGCGAGCGACCATGCCACGTTGCATGATGTTATGTCGATAGACCGGCGATCCGTAGTGAAACACGGGTTCCCCAGCAGTCGGCATTCGGGGTGCCACCGGCAGGGTCGGATAACCACCCTTGCGAGCAGGCACACGCAGGAGAACCAGGTCGTGTCCCATATCCACGGCCACCGTCTCAACTGGCATCCGCCCCAGGGTCGGTGAAAGTGCTTCCACCTTTCGCCCGGGCCGAGCCAGGATATGGAGCGCACTGATAATCAGGCCCTGCTGATCAATGAAACAACCTGTTCCCGCATGGTGCCCTTCGACCAGCAGATCGACGGAAGCCTGCCGAGCCTCCTGGTAGATTACCTCGAGCGTTTTCGTTGGCTCTGCAGCCTGCAGGGCACAGGTTAACCCCATGCAAACCATCGCCAGCACCAGGCATTTACGTGTTCGCATGCCAGCCTTCCCCCTTCTCTGAACATGAATCTTTTCCGAGCACCGGGCCTATCCAGGCCGGGACCGTCGCTTCATGGTAACAGGGGGGCGTTGCGGGAGAAACTATTTGTTCGACAACTTTGCTTTCGTCGTTGCCTCTTTACCAAACAGGCGCTTGTATTCACCCAGCACGAACTTCGGATCCATGAACGGTTCGTAACTGATATCCTGCCAGCGGACAAGTCCTTCCTCGTCGATCAGGAAAGTCCCATGGAGAGTCTGTTTCTCGAAGTCATCATAGGACCGGTAGGCCTTGAAAACATCGAGCTTGGCATCAGAAACGAGTGGAAAGGGAAAGGCCTTGTCATAACCCTCGATCGATTGTTTTAAGCCTTTCTGGTCATCGGTACTGATCGCCACCAGGGAAACCCCGGCCTTCTTGAATTCCTCGGTCATCGGCGCAAAAGCTTTCAACTGCTCTGCACAGTGCAGGCAGCCGAATCCCAGGTAGAAAATCACGACCACAGGTTTACCACGATACTGTTTCAGTGAATGGTCCTGTCCCTTGTCATCCTTCAGCGTCCAGTCGGGGGCTGGCGAGGGGTGCCAGCGGAAGGGACCCAGTGAATCAAGGCTGGGCCGTTCACCGATATCCTTGGCAACGCTCAACGGCACACGCCAGTCTGCTGGAAAACCGAGTTGCTCGGCGATCGGGTCCAGGCGTTGGAATGCCGCAACTTCCAGGTCGATTGGCGCCGAGTCCTTACGAAGCTTTTTGAAAGTCTCGAGTGCGTCTTTCTGGTGTCCGTGTTCCCATTGCAACGAGGCCAGCGTGGCCTGCGGAAGGATCTCTCCCCGATGGCTATCCACGTACTTTTTAACCGATTCGATCACCTTGTCTGTCTCTCCAGCCGCCGCTTCAATCCGGGCCAGGTTCATCTGGTGGAGGCCCCCTGCCTTGCGGAGCAAATCAAGTCCTTCCTTGAATTTTTCTTCCGAGACTGCCCGATGTCCCTGCAGCGCCTGGACCGCTTTTTCGACGTTGCGAATATTACTGGTATGAGAGCGCGAGGCGGCACTGCGTGCCTGGCTGATCTTTTTCTTGAGGTCCTTGCTGTCTTCTTGCTTGGCCTCTGGCTTGGCGACTGCTTTCTTATCGTCTGCCGCTGTATCCTTGGGGGCATCGGCACCCTGGGCAGTCGCAGCTTCCTGCTTCTCCTCCTGCTTCTTTTCCTGTTGAGGCTCTGCTTTCTTTTTCGCCGGCTGGGCTTCTTTACGAACCTTGGCTTCGGCAGCATCCTCTGCCTGTTTTTGCTTCTGCTTCAGTTCTACCAGGCGCTTCTCCAGCTGCGCCAGCTGTTCATGCCCCTGCGCAACTTGGCCCGAACGGAAATAAGCCGCTCCGAGGTGCCGTTCGCGTTTCAACTGTTCCGCCAGGTTTTCCGTGGGGCGCAGGTACCGCGTATCGCTTAACTCGATCAACTCATCCCACATCTCGTAGGTGCTCAGAACCTGGAACAAGCGTTGCCGTCCGTAATAGGCACTACCACGCTTGCTGAGCGTGTTGTACTTGGGATGCCGGGGCAATTCCGTCATATTCTTGGCAAGGTCCAGTGCTTCCTGGACACGCCCTACGTAGATCAGGTTTCGGATAAGCCACTCGTTGTTATGCGCAAAGTTACCAATCTGGTCCGGCAAAACACGATCACGAATCATGTGTGCATGATCCACGCGGGCTGACGCCTCCTGTTGCCAGGCAGCGTCGTTGTAACGCTTAAGTCGCGAGAAAATGTGTCCCGGCATGTGCCACATGTGAGCAATCCCTGGTGAAGTCTGGCCACACTTGGCAGCAGAAGTAACCGCGGTTTCTGGTTTCTCGTAATCCCACAGGTGAATCCTGTAATGGTGACAGGGATGCATCGGCTCCACGGCAAAAACCTGTTGCAGCAGGGCATCGATAGCCAGGTAGCTGGAAATCGGTATATCCGAGGATCGATTCTTCCACATTTGCAGTGCCAGGAAAGCCTTGGCATCCAGGTCATCTGGATACTTGTAGATCAAGCGTTCCAGCGACTTCGTGTATTTCTGGGCACGATCTTTTTTCTTGGACTTGCCAGCCTGGATGTACGCATTCAAGCCATCGATGTACATCTTCTCTCGTTCACTGGCCTGTTCCTTGCGCTTGACCGCCTCGGCGATAAACCCCTTGGCTCGCTTGTCATTGCCGGCGTTGGCCAGGGCCATACCCCAGTAAGCCATCGCACATTCCGGGTCCAGCAAGGCTGCCTGGCGAAACGAACGTTCCGCTTCAAAGTTCCAAAAGCCATGTAACTGGCCAACACCTTGTTCGATAAAAGCCTGCACCTGGGGTTTTTTACTGGTCACAGGAAAATTAACTTTCCCTGTCCCTTCCATCAGGTAAGCCGCCTGGCGTGGCCCCTCGTTAAAGGCCTCGCCATGGTAGGAGTGCCCTGCCAGGATCTCTTTCTCTTTCGAATCTGCCGCCGGCTTCTCTTCTTTCTTTTCCTGTGCCCAGGCAGGCACAGATAATCCACAAAGGATGACGGTAAACAATGTCCAGACAGGTCGCATGATCATACCTCAGGTCGATTGGGCACCAGGAAGAAACAGCCGCCGGTGTCAACACACCCATGCCAAGACCATTTCTTATAAGCATAGTGTAGGAGGAGACGCTCAAACTCTCAAGAACTCCTGCCACCCATGACGGATAACACCTCTCGGACCAAGGGCATAAAACGATTAAATAAACCGAAAATAAGGGTTAATGGGCGCCCGGCAAAGGCTTCTCGGTTTGCAGGATGAATCCGGGTCAACTATCATTTGGTGGTAGTGTTTTACTCAATGCAGCGTGTTACCAACCTATCTCATTCCGGGGATCCTGAACCATGCAGAGCAAGTCAAATGTCAAGCGGCGAGATTTTCTGAAAACGACCGGTCTCGGTGCGACACTTATTTCCGGCGGAGCCTGGAGCGAACTGGCAGCCAAGGAAACCAAGGCTGTCAACCAAAAATTAAACATCGCCTGCGTGGGGACCGCTAACCGAGCTGCTGCCGACGTCAGTGGCGTAAAGCAAGAAAACATCGTTGCCCTCTGTGACATCGACAAGAATTACCTGGACCGGGCTGGCAAGCAATTTCCCGGTGCCCGCAAGTACGCCGATTATCGAGAATTGATCGCCAGCGAAGGTGACAAGATCGATGCCGTCGTCGTGGCCACGGCTGATCACAATCATGCCCCGGCCAGTATTCGTGCCATCCGTGCCGGTAAGCATGTCTACTGTGAAAAACCATTGACACACACCGTCCATGAAGCACGCGTGATTGCCGAAGCTGCCAAGAAGCATGGCGTAGCAACCCAGCTCGGCACACAGATTCACGCCGGTGACAATTATCGGCGCGTCGTCGAAGTCATCCAGTCCGGCGCCATCGGGGATGTCACGGATATCCACGTCTGGGTCGGCAAGGGCTGGGGTGGAGGCGACCGACCCGTGGGTGGCCAGAAGCCGCCGAGTACACTTAGCTGGGACCTCTGGCTGGGCCCCGCACCGGAACGTCCGTTCTTCCCAGGTCGTTACCATCCCGCCCAGTGGCGTCGCTGGTGGGATTTTGGACAGGGGACGCTCGGTGACATGGCCTGTCACTACATGGATCTTCCCTTCTGGGCCTGCAAACTGCGACATCCCATCAGCTGCGAGGCAGAAGGACCATCGGTCCATCCGGAAACCTGCCCGCTGGGCCTGACCGTTCGCTACCAGTTCCCCAAGCGAGGCGACCTCGTGGCCACCAAGTTGACCTGGTATGACGGCAACATGATTCCCAAGGAAATTAACGGTGAACGTGTCCCCGGATCGGGTGTCATGTTTATTGGTAGCGAGGGCATGATGTTTGCCAACTATGGCAGCTATCGCCTCTTCCCCCAGGAAAAGTTCAAGGGATTCAAGGCACCTGCACCAAGCATTCCCAAGTCGATTGGGCACCACGCAGAGTGGATTAAAGCATGTAAGGATGGCTCGCCCACGACCTGCAACTTTGACTACTCCGGTGCACTGACCGAATCGGTCCTGCTGGGTAACGTTGCTTTCCGAACCGGTAAACCACTGGAATGGAATGCCAAGACGCTCAAGGCCACGAACTGTCCGGAAGCGGATAAGTACATCAGCAAGGAATACCGTTCCGGCTGGGAAGTCGTCTAGCACTTCCAACAGCTGGTACCTGAAGCTGATTGATCCATGGCGGCGGAGCCTGCGCTTACTGGTCTGCGCTTAGCTTACTCGCCCTCGAGATACTTTAGCTGGATCTTGGTATTGGTCAGTTTCTTCCCCAGTTGCTCGCTGGCCTCTGCCGTGACAGCCGTCCGCGTTAACTTCAGGTCCTTTAATGCCTGCAGACCTTCCAGGTGAACCAGGCCAGCGTCCGTGATGGCTGTCGAACCAAGGTGAAGAAACGTCAGTTTCTTCATGCCAACGAGGGCAGGCATTCCTTCATCGGTTAACTGCGTGTTGTCGAGGTTAAGCGATTCCATGTTGGTCAAATCCGCCAGGTGTTTCACCCCGACATCCGTAATCGCCACACGCCAGAGGTTAAGGTTTTTTAGTTGTGTCATCTTGCTCAGGTGCATTAAACCGCCATCAAACACCTGGCTGTTCTCACTCAGGTCCAGCATTTCCAGGTGAGGCACTTTTGCCAGGGGCGCCAGGCCGTCGTCCGTGATTTGATTCTGCGAAATACGCAACTTCTTCAATTTTGGAAACTGGTTCAACAAGGCCAGGGCCTCATCGCCCACCAGGGTTTTGGCCAGGTAAAGTTCTTCCAGTTGTTTATTGTTCTGAAGCAGGGCAAGGCCCTCCTCGCTGATCCAGAGAAAGTCCAGGAAGAGAGCTTTCAGGCTGGTCATTTTTGCAACTGTCGCCATACCGGCATCATCAACTGTCGTGGCGCCACTTTCCCCGGATAACCGCAGGGCACGTAAATTGGTCAAACCACCCAGGTGCTCGATCCCGGCATTACTCAACTGGCAACCACGCAGGTCCAGGTTACGAAGCGTATTGATCTTGCCCAGCGTGGCCAGGCCATCATCCGTAATGCTGGTTTCATTTAATAGCACAGACCCTAACCGCTGGAGTCCCAGCAGGTGCTGAAGTGGGGCATCATCAATCATGGTGCCACGAAAGTTCACCTCGGTAACGAAACCATCCCCGTCTCGTTTCAGAGAAGTAGCCACGGTCTCGAGTGCTGTAATGGCAGCGACGTCATCCGGATCCACTGCCGGGGCAGCCTGCGATGCGTCACCTGTTTTATCGGCCGAGCCAGTGGCAGGCGTGTTGGGGGTCTCCGTTGAGGAATTGCAGCCTACCAGCAATCCCAAACCCATCAGAATCACGAAACGCCAAGTAGCACTATTCATATTAGATCCCTTCCCGGTAATTCCTTGAACTCACTCTACTATAAAAACGTTGGACTGGTTTGGCCATCGGGCTTGATTCAAGACTCTGCCGGCTTCACGAACTGCTTGTGAAATGGCATATTACATCTCTCGTCAACTACGTCCGTCCGCCTCGCAAAGGAGCTTGTCCCCAATGGCTACCAACAACACAGCTGATGTGATTGTGATCGGTGGCGGCGTTTCGGGCCTGAGTACCGCCATGCAACTGGCTCGTCGAGGCAGCCGGGTCATCGTCATCGAACGTGAACGACTGGCGAATGGATCCACGGGGCGGGCAGCCGGCCTGCTGGGACAGCTACGTGGCACCGAGGCCCATACCAGGATGTTGATGGACGGAGTAACCATCGTCCAGGAACTGGAGCAACGGGCCGACGTGGAAATCTTCGTACAAACCGGATCACTACGAGTTGCCTCTTCTCCCGAACGTGCCCAGGAGATCAAGGACCTGGTCGCCATGGGCAAATCCATTGATTTCGATATCGATCACATCGACCAGGATGAGGTAGCCGCCAGGTTGCCTTACATGAAAACCGATGACCTGATCGATGCCTGCTACTGTCCGACAGATGGTCACCTGCAACCGGCGGAACTGGCCAGTGCCTACATGCAAGTCGGTAAAAGCGAGGGGGTCCAGTACCTGCAAAACTGCCCTGTCCAAAAAGTCCTGGTCCACAACGGCAAGGCCCAGGGAGTCGAAACCGCGGAAGGTACATTTCATGCTCCCGCCATCGTGAATGCTGCCGGTCCCTGGTCCTACCTGGTGGCAGACCTGGCAGAGACCGTGCTGCCGACCGCGGCCATTGGTCACTACTATCTCACCACCCGGCCCGACGAGAATCACCCGGTCGATCGACACAGTCCGGCCATTCGGGATCGACAGCAGCGGATTTACTCGCGTCCTGAAAGTGGTGGCCTGATCGTCGGACTTTATGGCGAGGAGGCCATCCAGTACGACATGGATCAATTGCCCGTCGATTTTGACATGTCGTCACTCAAGGCTCGCCAGGATGATATTCATGTTGCCCTGCTGATCCATGCAACCCAGCAACGGTTCCCCTGGATCAATGAACGAACTCCCATGACCATTACTGCCGGCATCATGACCTTTACGCCCGACGGCAAACCCTTCTGCGGTAAAATGCCGGCCATCGAGGGACTCTACCACTGCTCAGGATTCAGTGGACATGGAATCGTCCAGAGTCCAACCATTGGCGTCATCATGGCCGACCTGGTGTTAACTGGACAAACCGATTATGACATCACGGCCATCGAGGCCGATCGTTACTACGATCTACCTGCCTTCCAGCAACGCGACGACATCAAGGCCAGGTGTTACCAGATGCATGCCGACTACTATGGGCGTGTTGAAGGCAGTTCAACCGCCTGACACATTACCCCTGGCTAACCCAACCGGCCTCTCATGAAAATCCTCGTCCCGACCAAGCGTGTTCCCGACACCGACCAGAAGATCCGGGTCCAGGAAGACGGCCTGGCAATCGAAACTGCCAACCTTCCTTTTGTCATCAACCCGTTTGACGCCATCGCCGTCGAAGAAGCCATTCAAATTCGAGAAACGCTTGCCGATCCCGTCGAAATCCTCGCCGTGGGTATCGGTACGGCCGATTACGAAGCCGAGCTGCGGACGGCCCTGGCCATGGGTGCCGATCGGGCGGTCCTCGTGGAAACCTCGGAACCGCTCGACCCCTGGAATGCCGCCTCGATCCTGGCAGCCCTGGTCCAGCGAGAACAACCTGACCTGGTTCTGATGGGCAAACAGGCCGTCGATGATGATGCTAACCAGGCAGGCCAGTTCCTGGCGGCACAGCTTGGTTGGCCCCAGGCCACGTTCGCCTCCCGGCTGGAATTCACGCCCGAGGGATGTCGCGTTGCCCGTGAGACCGATCACGGGATCGAGGTCGTTCACGTTGACTTGCCCGCCGTGGTTACCACGGATTTGCGACTTAACGAACCACGCTATGCTTCGCTGCCAGGCATTCTCAAGGCCCGCAAGAAGGAAATCCAGCAGCTTCCCGTTGCTGACCTGGGAGTTGAGATCACACCACGGATCAAGGTGCTGGAATTGCGTGCTTCCTCGACACGCCGGGAATGCGTCAGCGTTCCGGATGTGGATGCATTAATCGACAGGCTGCGTAACGATGCAGAAGTCCTCTGAAGGGAGTAAACCGGCAATGCAGGTCCTGGTAGTTGTCGAACACGCTGGTGGTGTGATCCGACCCGGAAGTCGATCTGCCATTACGTTTGCCCGCTCCGTGGCCGAATCC
Source organism: Planctomycetota bacterium (assembly GCA_036124135.1). Taxonomy (GTDB): domain Bacteria; phylum Planctomycetota; class Planctomycetia; order Pirellulales; family Pirellulaceae; genus JAZADA01. Next base: position 10,681 of record JAZADA010000027.1, read on the forward strand.
AACGGGGGCGAGGTGGAACTCCTGCTGCTGGGCCACGAAGTGGACAGTGCATCGCTGGATGCCGCCAGCTACGCACCCGTGCTGGTCGCCGATCATGCTGACCTGAACAATCCGGTAGCTGATCGATATGCCCAGGTAATTGCCCAGGTGGTCACCGCACAGCATGCCGATTTGGTGGTGGCAGCCTCCACGACCTTTGCCAAGGATATCGTGGGCCGCGCCGGTGGGCTACTCGGTGGCGCCATGGCCAGCGATATCCTGGGACATGAATGGGTCGAGGATCAACTGGTCATGCAACGTCCCATGTATGCCGGTGCCGTCATTGCCCGTGTTGTGCTGACCGGTCAACCGGCGATTGTGACGGTTCGCGCCTCCGCCTATGAACCCGCCGAACGATCATCGCAAGT
>JAZADA010000028.1:0-4022 GCA_036124135.1 Planctomycetota bacterium
GTGTCAAAGATTTGCTTCAACTGGAGTAACGCGGATTTTCCACCCAGTTCGTAGATCACATTTTTTTCCGCCCGCGTGATTACAAAGGGATCCCCGATAGGACGACAACCCTGGGATACCAGCGTTCGAATCCCGGTGTTCCCACGCGCCAGGACGGCCACGGCACCCTCGGACATCGCCTGGTCTGCCAGTAATAAACGATTTTGCTGGGGGGCCTGGCCACCACTGGCATTACCTCCGATCACCGGGATACCGGGCTCTTTCTGGTTGAGCTGGTTGACCAGGGCATCAGTGGGGAAACTGAAAGGATCAGCCATTAGAAAGAGGACAGATCCAGCTGGCCAGGATTCCATCGTTTCATCGGGCCATCCCAGGATGCTGCCTCCCTCGGAGGTTTCCTCGAAGGTTAAATGCATGGGAATGGTTTCGACATCTGGCAGGCAGGCTGCCCACATCGATATTGCAGGATCCCTTTCAACCTCCTGGCAGCGGCCAATGATCGATTCACCCGTGCAGCCCAGGATGCAATCGCACGAGGTCGCTTTCCGGACCTGCTGGGCAATGCTCGAGGCGTGCTCGGCGTGTTGCTGGGAAAGAAAGATGAAGACGAGGCTGGCCGGTCCTGGCAATTGGTTCGTGATCTCGCTGCAAACGTCGGTGACCGCAGCTTTCCAGTCGTGATCGGTTGACAGGCTGGAGGCGAATCGTGTGCCGGTCATAGATGGCGATTCCATGTGATAAGGATATCAACCTGGAAGCCAGGTTAGGGGGCACCGGTATCGGTAAGTTCGATCCCGTTCACGATTTCTGTATCGGGCAACTCTTTCCGAAGAGCTTGTACCGCCTCGTTGGATAGATCGCAGCCGGTCATTTCCAGGGAGTTTAACTTGCTTAGCCCGGATAGGGACAGCAGCCCCCGGTCGGTGATCTTGGTATTCATAAGCTCCAGCGTGTGCAGGGTCGTTAGGTCCTTGATGGCGTCGAGTCCTTTATCGCTGACCGCGGTATGGTTCAGTTTCAACCAACTTAGTTCCGACATGTTGGCCAGGTGAGCCATTCCGTCATCCGTGATCTGGCAACGCTCGGCATTGAGTGTTTTGAGTGTTGTGATTTCACCAACGTGCTTGAACCCCTCGTCTGTAATGGTGTCTGGCAGGTGTAGGATGATCAAACCGGAAAGACCAACAAGTGGTTCCAGTCCTGCGTCCGTGATCTTGGTGCCAGTTAAAAAGAGAGTTTCCACCGACGAGGCATCTTTAAGGATTGCCATGTCTTCATCCGTGATATTGGAGTCACTTAAGTTGAGGTAGGAGATCTTGCCGAAGGAGATGATTTTTTGAAGTAATTCCGGGGTCACCTTTTTGCTGCCTCGCAGGTCAACATCCAGGACCTCGGTACCGTGGACGGTGATACCCTCGTCTTGTAACTCTTGCTTGATTTTTTGTTGTTCTTCGGTCAGGGGGTTTTTCTCGCCGCAACCCACCACGGAAGCAAGGACTAAACTCGACAAGAGAAAACGATAAAACATGTGTCACCTGTAAGGATATGGAAAAGAAAAGACAGTATCAGGATTGGAAATACGGTTCCGTTAACGGCAATACCGTATAGGTTCATCATAACCTGACAGGGATGGATTCACCACTCGCTGCGCATCGTTAAAACGAATTAAAGGAGTTGTGCGGGTTACCGGAGGGTCCCCGTCCTGGCTTAACGAGGTTTGCTGCGAGGGGATGAAAAGGCTGGTGGTGGCTGGTGCTGGTGGCTATTGATTGACCCGGTAGCGCTCAAGCCATTGGATGACTTCCGATCGACGATAGCGATAGTCGCCACCGAGCTTGAATGCCGGCAGTTGTTCATGCTGTACCAGCGCCCAGATCTTGGTGCGAGAGAAATTCAGAAAAGCCATCAGGTCACGCGTTGTCATCAGTTCTTGGTCCGTTTCAGGAACGGGTGCTACCTGGATTACTGAATTGGTTGCGGGCATGGTGTTTTCCTCGAATAATTGCTTTCTCTGTACGGTCATTTGTGACTTTCGGCTAGATGATTTACTTGGTTTTGAGTCAGTTCGTTAAAGATTGCTGCCGGTAGTTGAAATCAACGGTTCCATTCGATCACGCGGTCCAGGTCCTTGTAGTCTCGAGCAACCAGCGTCTGTAAACGATGGAATGAAATGCCAGCCTGTCGGGCCAGCTGTTTCAGATCCTTGATGTAGGATTCGGTAAAGCGAGTCGCTGGAGAAACCACCAGCCGGACAAAAAACATCGCCACCAGGAATGCCATCACGTAGGCCAATGCATCAATCGTAGTCCTGGACGCCAACGTGCTGCCGAAAATGGCGACGCATCCGATGACATAAACCACCAGTAACCGGTTGATAAAACGCCGCACGTAACCGTTGGCCTCGTCCAGTTGCTCCTGCAGTTGCTGTCGTGCCAGCAGGGGATGGAGTTCACCCTCTTCCGTTTTTTCAGTGGGTAGATCCGCGGCCGATAGCCGCACCGAGTCGGCAGCCGGCAGCAATAGTTCAAAGCGACTAATGTCCGTGCAACGCAATCCTTTTTTCTGTAGCCGCAGGCTGTAGCGTGCTCGTAGTCGCTCCCGGTCCAATTTGCCCAGGTCGATCAGTCGCTCGGCATCAGCCTCGTCCGGTATGTCTGCCAGTGACGTGAGTTCCTCGGCCAGCAACGGCGTCAGATGATCCATCGTTAAGACCTTGCGATCGGCCAGCAGGTCCATCAATTCGGATTCGGCTTCCAGGCGTACCAGGATATCGACTTCCATCAGTTCCTGGTCGATCTGCAAGGTCAAGGTGACGGGCACGTCGTCACGGGGAATCAACCACCAGTTTTCCCCACCGGGCTTGCTGTCCGGGGCTTGGTCCCGGTAGTAGTTGACCAAGCGCTCATCGTTAAAAGCACACAGGATTTGCTCGGCGGGCAGGGAACTGTTGGGTGAGATTCCCTGGGCTTGTTCGGCTACGACTTCCGAATCCTGGCTCTTGTGCTCGGTCGGTCTGCGCCGAAACCGGTCAGCAAGTTCTGTGATCAGGCTATGCATGAAATACTCGCTTGGTAAGTCGGTTATTGGGGCTGGAAACCTTGACACTAGTCACTGGATGCGTATTGCTCGAATTTTCGTACCACGTCGGTCGAGATGGATGGCTGGACTGATTCCAGGGCCAGCCGAAAATCATCCTGGCTGATGGGCCGGTCGGTTCCCTGCAGGACCGCTTCACGGAACGGCACCTGCTTAGCACGCTCACACAGGCACATCAGGTCGGCACCGCTGTAACGATCCGTCTGGCGAGCCAGGTAAGCCAGGTCCACGTCGTCTGCCAGCCAGCAGTCCTTGAGTTGTAGTTGCAGCAGGACTTCCCTCGCGGGCAGGTCGGGTAACGGAACCAGGCACCGTTCATCAAAACGACCAGGCCGCAGTAATGCCGTGTCCAGCAGCCACGGTTCATTGGTGGCTGCCAGGAACAACAGGCCCTGGTCACGGCCCTGGACGCCGTCCAGTTCCTGCAAGAGTTGGGTCAGTAGTCGCCGTGAACCCTCGCTGGCATTGGACTGGTTACGGGAGGAGCCAATCGAATCGATCTCGTCGATAAAAATAATGGCCCCGGAAGGATACTGGCGAGCTTCCTCGAAAAGGGAAGCCAGTTTCTGAGCACTTTCCCCGAACCACTTACTGAGAACTTCCGAGGGTTTGATGGCCATGAATGGTAGATCGAGTTCGCCGGCTAGTGCCTTGGCAATCATGGTTTTACCGGTTCCAGGAGGGCCGTACAGCAACAGCCCACCACCGGCCCGCAAGCCGTACTGGGCCATTTTTTCCGGGTGCCGCAGGGGGTAGATGAGTCGCAGTCGCAGGGTCTCCTTGACGTCGTCCAGCCCGGCTACATCGTCAAAGGTTAAACCACTCTTGAGTCGCGGGCCGTCACCGACAGCAGGTGTCCCGGCTGGTCCCTTCCCTGTATTGGTCGGATCCACTTCGCCATCGGCCAGGTTACGGATACTGCGAAC
>JAZADA010000029.1:0-6577 GCA_036124135.1 Planctomycetota bacterium
TTTGAATATGCGATCAAGTTGTCCGTCGCTTTCGGCGGCCACCTGGTCGGTATCCTGCTGCGTCGGTGGAACGATGGAGCCAGCGGATTTGCCTATCCTGCGGACCGTCGTGCGGCCTAGATCGCCCGTCCAGTTACTATTCTCCGAAAGTCTTTTTTCGTCGCAGGATATGGTGATAGTGTTGGGCAAAGCGATGGGATTCATCACGCACGTACTGGAGCAATCTCAGGGCAAACGAATGCTTGCTTAATTGGAGAGGTTCGGAGTGCCCCAGTCGGTAGATGTCTTCCTGTTGCTTGGCCAGTGAAATCAGTGTGGGAACGGGAATCCGTTGTTCCTCGAATGCCGCCCGGGCTGCGTTCAGCTGCCCCTTGCCACCATCGATTAAGACAATGTCGGGAAAGATGTCTTGCTCGTCATAGAGTTTCCGGTAGCGACGAGAAACCACTTCGTGGATGCTGCGATAGTCGTCGACGCCCTGGACGGAGCGGATCTTATAACGACGGTAGCCATTCTTGAAAGGAAAGCCATCAATGAACTGGACCAGGCTGGCGACGGTCTGCTGGCCGGCCAGGTGCGCGATATCGATTCCCTCGATAATGCGTGGTTGCTCATCCAGCTTGAGGACCTGGCGCAGTCCATGCAGTCCCTTCTTGGGATCCGTGTAAAAAACCTCTGGCTGAGCATGCGTGTCGAGTTTGCCACGTTGATCGAGGGTTTCCAGCATCTTGATCTCGTCGCGCAAGCGAGCAGCAATCTCGTATTCGCGTGATTCCGAAGCAGCCAGCATCTCGTTACGCATTTGCTTGATCAATTTTGTCTTGTGGCCATCCAGGAAGAGCTTTAATCGCTTGATGTCGCGACGGTACGCTTCCTTGCTGATCCGCAGGTTGCAGGGAGCCGTGCACTGGTTGATATCAGCCAGTAGGCAGGGACGAAACCAATTCCAGCGGGAATCGGTTTCCTCGATGTCCAGGCTGCAGGTGCGAAATTTAAAGATCTTCTGGAGGACCTGGATGGCACCGCGCAGGGCGCCGGCACTGGCAAATGGGCCGTAGAGCTTGACGCTGCTGGACTTCGGTTCACGAGTGACTTCCACGCGGGGGAAATCTTCCCGGCTGGTGATCATCAGGTAGGGAAAGGAGCGGTCATCCTTGGATTCCTTGTTGTACTTGGGTTGGATGTCCTTGATCAGGCGGGATTCCGAGAGCAGAGCATCGACCTCGCTGTCGCATTCCAGGTAGTCAGCATCACAGATTTCGTGAATCCAGTGAGCCGTTCGTGGCTCTACGGCAGCTGCCTTGAGAAAGTAACTGCCGGCCCGTGCTCGCAGGTTGGTTGCCTTGCCAACGTAAATCACGCGACCGGCCTCATCCTTCATCAGGTAGACGCCAGGGACCTGTGGGAATTTTCGAACCTTTTGAGCGGTTGCACGGAATGCCTGCAAGCCATCCTCTACCGGTTGCGATTGGTCTTCAGGAGTGGGCGTGTCTGACATGAAAAGAGCTGGTAAAGGAAACAGTTTAGGAATCGACATGAATGGCTACCCATTGTACGCAGAAAAAGAGTTGCCGTGGATGCCGCTGGTCGATCCTGTCCGGATGAGAAGCCTGGATAGGGGTGCCGGGGATCAGGTGGATGCAACAAAGTCACGTAGGGCTGTTTCAATCTGGTCGGCCCGCTCTTGTAACTGCTGTTTCCCGGTCGACATTTCCGTCCAACTGCCAGGATCCATGAACATGAATAGGTAGATCTTGATTTTTGGCTCGGTTCCAGAGGGTCGAATGGCGACATGGTTTCCCGGGGTTTCCAGGTCCAGGAAAATCAGGTCCGCCATGGGGCCTGGCAAAGGTTGTTGGTTTCCCGCGGTATCGATGCTCACTTGTTGCAGGTAATCTCGCCGGTTGATAACCGCCAGGTCGCCTAAATGAGTGGGGGGATGACTTCGCAGGGCAGCCATCAGTTGCGTCATTCGTTGCATGCCCTGGGAACCTTCCATGCGGAGATTCAAGGTTCTTTCCTGGTGGATTCCATGTTGCTCGTAGAGCCGTTCCAGGCGATCGTGAATGGATTGACCCTCGGCTTTGACCTGGGCAGCCAGTTCGGCCATCAGCAGGCAGGCGACAATACCATCCTTGTCCCGTACGTGTTGCCCAACCAGGAATCCATGGGATTCCTCGGTGGCGAACAGCATCTGGTCGGCACCCTCGTCATCCATGCAGCCGCAGATCCACTTGAAGCCAACCAGGACATCGCCCTGGGTACGGACCCCGTAGGCGTTAGCAATACGACGAACCAACTCGGTCGTGACGAGCGTCTTGATGATGTAGTGATCACTTTCCAGGCCACCGGTCGCCTGGTAACGCGACAGGACGTAATCGGCCAGCAGTGCGCTCAGGGAATTACCATCGAGCGTGGCCCAGTCGCCCTGGGTATCAGCCGTGATCGGTGCTGCACAGCCCATGCGGTCGGCATCTGGATCGGTGACCAGGACCAGGTCCGCTGCGCGGTTCTGTGCATCCGCAATCACCTGGTCAAAGATAGCCGGGTTTTCCGGGTTGGAGACATGTTCCGGGACATTGGGGAAATCGCCGTCCGGGGTTGCATGGGGTTCGTAAACGTGGATATCCGCAAAACCTGCTTGCTGGAGAACAGGCAGGACGCTGCTGCTGCCGACCCCGTGTAGTGGCGAATAGACCACCTTTAAATCACGAGGGCCTGGGACGCTCAAGGAGACCACTTGCTGTTGGTATGCAGTGTCCGTGCTAACGGTGTCCAGGATGATACGGCCGTCCGTGACGGCGGTAGCGAAGTCAATCCTGGGAATCACCTGGACCGCAGCCACGGCATCAATGATGCCCTGGTCATGTGGAGGCAGTACCTGGCCACCACTGGGACCGTATACCTTGACCGCATTATCACTGGGAGGATTGTGGCTGGCCGTGACCATGATGCCACACTGGCAATCTTGCTGACGCACCAGGAAAGATAACTCCGGGGTCGGTCGATAGTCATCCAGGAAGTAGACCTGGAAACCGGCGGCGACCATGATTTCAGCGCAGAGTTCAGCAAAATGACGAGACTTGTGACGCGTGTCATAGGCGATGGCACAGGCGAGATCCTGGTCATCCGGTGTCACCTGAAGCATGTAGTCGGCCAGGCCACGAGCACTTTCACCGATGGTTCGGTCGTTGATCGTATTGCTGCCAATGGGATACATGCGACCACGCCGGCCGCCGGTCCCAAAGGGAATCACCGTCCAGAACGCATCATCCAATTCTTGCCATTGGCTCTGATTGATATGTTCGATCACCAGGGGTGTGTAAGCGGCATAACGTTCCTCGCTAAGCCAGCGGTGAATGTTCTCCGCTACGGTTGCCGACAGTTGTTCGTTGGAGACGGCCTGCGTGACCAACGCCATGATTGCCGGAAGATCGAGAGGGCTTGATGACATGGAGGCCAGGGAAAAGTGCTCGGATTGGAAGGTAAAATGGACAGGAACAATTTTAAACGCGCGGTTGCCAATTCGCCAACTGGTAAAGTGAGCCAGGCGGCCGAGAGGAGAAAATGTTTACCCGGAGGGATCCTGCCGACAATCGCAAAATCCTCCCTGGTTGCCTGTGGAGATGGGCGGGGCATGATAGAATGGCCGCTCGTTCCAGGAATCGATTGACCGCATGATGATGAGAATTTCCCATGAAAGCTGCCTTTATTGAAGAGACCGGACCCGCTGAAAACATTCGCTATGGTGATTTGCCGGATCCCCAGGTAAGTGGGACCCAGGTGTTGGTACGGATGACTGCCGTGGCCGTCAATCCTGTCGATACTTACATTCGCAACGGTGCCAACTATTGGGATCTGCCAATGCCCTTTGTTGTGGGCTGTGACCTGGCAGGCGTAGTGGAAGCCGTGGGCCCAGATGCCAGTCGTTTTGCGCCAGGAGACCGGGTGTGGTGTACCAACCAGGGGTTGATGGGGCGGCAAGGTACGTTTGCGGAATATTGTGCCGTGGATGAATGTTGGCTGTATCCAACGCCGGAGGGAGTGGCGGATGAGGATGTCGCGGCCTGTGCCCTGGTAGGTGTGACAGCCCACCTGGGTCTCTTTCGGGATGCACGGTTGCAGGCCGGCGAAACCGTTTTCGTGCATGGAGGAACCGGAGGTGTCGGTTCCATGGTCGTGCAGATGGCCAAGGCGGCAGGGGCACGTGTGATTACGACTGGTGGCAGTGACGAGAAGGTGGCTGCCTGCCACGAACTGGGAGCGGACCTGGCCATTAATTATCAGTCCCAGGATGTGCTGGCTGCTGTCCAGGAGGCTGCGCCCAGTGGGGTGAACGTGTTCTGGGAAACACTGCGGGAGCCGGATTTCGACCTGGTCGTGGGTTGTCTCGCTGAGCGTGGTCGGATGGTTTTAATGGCCGGTCGAGATGCCCGGCCGGAATTTCCAGTGGGTCCATTTTATGTCAAAGGCTGTTCACTACATGGCTTTGTGATGTTCAAGGCAGCTCCGGATGAACTCCGTGCCTGTGCTGAAGATATCAACCGCTGGTTGGTGGCAGGGACGTTAAAAGCCCATATTAGCCAGCGTTTTCCACTCGATCAGGCGGCCCAGGCACATCGTCTCCAGGAAGAAAACACGTTGCAGCGCGAGGGAACGCTAGCAGGTAAGATCGTACTCCAACCGGTATGATTACTCAGCCAAGGTTCTCTTGACCGCAAGTTGCTGCCCTTTCTATACTTCTCCGCCCACTTGGTATGAGGCCAGGGGGATATGACAAGGAAGTCATTGACTCAGCAAGGGTTCAGGAGAACATGCGCATGGATGGTAAGGCAGTCAGGGGATGCCCGATGAGCATCAGGGGATGGCGGACTTCAAGGCGAGTTGGAAGCTTGTTGCTGACGCTGTTAATTTTGGTAACGAATGGTCCACTGGGGATCACATCACTGTGGGGCCAGGCCCTGGCACCTGCGGTACCAGGCGGCAAGTCTGCAGCACCTGTGATTTCACGACGTGGAGTGTCTGCGGGCACCACGAGCCAGTTAAAAGTCATGGCCGTGGTAAATCAGGAACAGATTACACGGCAGGAATTGGCTCGTGAGGTGTTGCGCCGTTACGGGTCCGAGGTCCTGGAGAGCATGGTCAACAAGAAGTTGATCCTGCAGGCCTGTCAACAGCGTCAGATCGTGGTGACCAACAAGGACGTCGAGGAAGAGATTGCTCGTATCGCCAGTCGCTTTGGCCTGTCGGTTGAACGATGGTTGAGCATGTTGCAGAAAGATCGTGACGTGTCGCCGGACAAGTATCGTCGTGACATTATCTGGCCCACGTTGGCCCTGCGAAGACTTGCAGCAGATAAGATTGAAGTGTCCGATGAAGAACTCGAAAAGGCGTTTGAACGGGAGTATGGACCTCGTGTCAAGATTCGTATGATGATGGTTTCGAATCGAGAACGGGCCGATCAATTACGCGCCCAGGCCGTCGCCAAGCCGAGCAGTTTTGGGGACCTGGCCAAGGAACATTCCGAGGATCGTAATAGTGCCAGTGCGCGTGGGCTCGTGCCAGTCATTCGCAAGCATTCCAGTGAGAAGAGTGTTGAACAGGCAGCCTTCGCCTTGGCCGAGGGAGAAATCTCACAGGTCTTACCCCTGGCAAACCAGTTCTTGATTTTGAAATGCGAAAAACGAGTGCCGCCGATCTACGTGGCGGAACGGTTGCGGCCGGATGCCAATCGGCGACTACAGGACCGCATCGTGGATAGTAAGCTACGTGCTGCTTCGGCAAGCCTGTTTCAGGAACTGCAGAAATCAGCCAAGGTCGTGCTGATTTACAGCGATGCACAGTTGCGTAAACAATATCCCGGCATTGCAGCCACGATCAACGCACAACCGATTACGGTACAACAACTGTCCGAGGAATGTATCACGCGCTATGGTGCCGAGGTGTTGGATGGCGAGATTAATCGCAAGTTGTTGATGCAGGAACTGGCACGCCGCAAGAAACAGGTGCTTCCTGAGAATATTGATCGCGAGATTGAACGGGCAGCAGATTCCTACGGTTACCTGACCAAGGAAGGAAAGCCGAACGTAACTGCCTGGCTCAAGGATGTCACGGAGAAAGACGGTGCGACCGTGGATCTTTATATTCGGGATGCAGTGTGGCCCACGGTGGCCCTGAAACAACTGGTCGATGACCAAGTCGAGGTGAGTGAAAAAGACCTGAAGCTGGGATTTGAATCGAACTACGGCAGTCGAGTCGAAGTACTGGCCATGGTGATTGGCGACCAGCGTCAGGCGAGCCGCGTCTGGGAAATGGCTCGGAATAATCCCACGGATGCTTACTTTGGCCAGCTTGCCAAGCAGTATTCAATCGAGCCGGTTTCGCGGGCTAACCTCGGGAAAGTTCCTCCGATTCGTCGTCACGGTGGTCGGCCCCATATCGAGCAGGAGGCCTTCGGACTCAAGAAAGGCGAACTTTCCGGAGTGGTTGCCCTGGGTGACAAGTTTGTCATCATGCGATGCCTCGGCCAGACCAAGCCGGTCGTAACGAGTTTCGAGGCCGTGCGGAGCGAGTTGCA
>JAZADA010000030.1:0-12656 GCA_036124135.1 Planctomycetota bacterium
CGTAGAGCAAGGCATACTCGCTTACCGATGGAATTGGGCGGGTGTACTGCCGTTCAAACTGGATTCTCAACAGGTTCAGGACGTCGCAGCGAGGTAGAATCTCATCGAGACTGTAAGCGACTTCAACTCCCAAGGCTTCCCAGTTCTGAGAAACCAGGGTCGAGGGACCGCAGACGATCACGTGGGCTCCCAGCTTCTTCAGACCCCAGATGTTTGATCGCGCCGTGCGACTGTGAGCGATATCTCCAACCAGGGCCACGGTAAGCCCTGTCAGGTCGCCGCGATGCTGCTGGATCGTAAGAATGTCGAGTAACCCCTGCGTGGGATGTTCATGGGGACCATCGCCGGCATTAATGATGGAGCAGTCGACATTCTGCGACAGCATGTGTGGTGTTCCGGGAGTGCGATGACGTACAACCAATAAATCGACGTTCATGGCTTCAATTGTCTTGGCCGTGTCGATGATCGTTTCACCCTTGCTCACGCTACTGCTGGAAGCTGAAAACTCGACCGTGTCGGCGCCCAGTCGACGAGCAGCAAGGCTGAAGCTGTTACGGGTTCTCGTGGAATCTTCGAAGAAGATGTTGGCGCAGGTGCGGCCTTTCAGCAGGGATAGCTTTTCCCTCGACCGTCCCATGTATTCCTTGAATTGTTGAGCAACATGCAGGATTGCTTGGAGCTCTTCCGCCGAAAGGCTTTCCAGGTCAAGCAGATGACGTCGCTGCCATTGGTCCGGAAAGCTGGGTATGAACTCGGTGTCACTGGTAGTTGTTTCCGTACCCACGGCTTTCGGTCCTGTACCTTCGTTACAAAAATGGCCAGCGTGTCATACGCGGCAGGCCGTGATTTTCTCTTCGATCACGAGTAATTGCCTCTATGGGCTGATTCTAACAGCAGGGCTGTAACCTGCAAGCATTACCTTTTCGAAGAATGGTTCTGCATGGGGCAGAACCATGAGTTTGTTCGCTTTTTTATGAAAATCAGGGATCTTATTGAAGATGTATGGAAACCGTGCCGATTGTGGTGCCAGCAACGATTGGGGGAAATAGAGTTCGTGGTTCGGTGTTATGCCCTGCAAAGCATAGTGACTGGAGCCCGGAGGCATGATCCTCATTGAAAGGAATACGCGATGTTTGTTTCCAACCCGAGTGCCTTTTGGACGCTAGCAGTGGCTATGCTTGTTAGCAGTAGCGTTGGTTGCACGAGTTTGAAGTTGGCACCCTTCTCTGCGAATTCTGTTACTGCGACGAATTCACCGGCGGAGCAAGCCACGGCCACGGCGCCTACTCAGCAGACTGAGCCGACGCAGAGTTGTATCGTTGAGGTGCGGTCTTATCGGGGCCAGGTAAAAGAAGGACAAGTGGCGATTACGGAAGGGATGTCGGTCCAGGACGTGCTGGTAGCGATCAAGGTAGACCGAGTCTTTACTCGGATGAATATTGAATTACAGCGATCGACGAAGAAAAGTCACCAGCCACTTAAAATGCCGGTTACTTACGATCGACGCAGCAAAGAAGTGAATCCAGCTTATAACTATGCCATTCGAGATGGGGACCGTCTGCTTATCACCGAGGACACCTCGAATGCCTTTGATGACATGATGGAGAGCGCCTTGAGTCGTATTGGCATGCCCGGTCGCCGCTAATCTTTACAGAGATTTAGCGGCCAGGGAGGATTAAATCGTCCGCGGATTGATTCTTCCCTGGACACGTGAGGGAAGTCCCTGGATACGCAGGAATCCTTCGGCGTCGGTTTGGTTGTAGGAACCCCCTCCTTCCATGGTCGCAATTCCCTCGTCGTAAAGGCTGTAAGGACTTTCCCGCTTGTCGACGATCATGTTTCCCTTGTAGAGCTTCAGGGTAACTTCACCGGTGACATGCTTCGTCGCCTGTTCAATGAAGGCCAGCAGGGCGTCCATCTTGGGGCAGAACCAGAAACCGTAGTAGACCAGTTCAGCGACCTCGGGAGCCAGTCGATCACGCAGGTGAACCAGGTCACGATCGAGTGTCATTTGTTCCAGGACAAGCAGGGCTTCGTAGAGCATGGTCATGCCAGGAGCTTCGTAAACTCCACGACTCTTCATCCCTACAAAGCGGTTTTCCACCATGTCGATCCGCCCGATCCCGTTGCGACCCCCGATGAGGTTCAGTTGCTGAACGATCTGCAGTGGACTCAATGCTTCTCCGTTAACGTGGGTGGGACGTCCCGCTTCGAATTGAATCGTAACGGATTCTGTTGTGTCAGGTGCCTCCTGCGGTGAAACCGTCATGCCGAAATCGACAAGTTCCACGCCGTTGACATTAAGATCTTCCAGGTCCCCGGCCTCGTAACTGATGTGCAAACAGTTTTCATCGGAACTGTAGGGTTTTGCTGCAGACGCTTTTACGGGGATGTTTTTTTCGTTGCAGTAGCTGATCATCTCTGAACGACCGGGGAACAGCTGTCGGAATTCTTCGATACGCCACGGTGCAATGACTTCCACGCTCGGGTCCAGGGCTTCAGCAGCCAACTGGAAACGACACTGATCATTCCCCTTGCCGGTGGCGCCATGTGCGTAGGCGTCCGCTCCAACTTCTCGAGCGACTTGCAGGCAGACCTTGGAGATGAGTGGCCGGGCGATGGAGGTGCCGAGCAGATAGATGCTTTCGTACTTGGCTTGCCACTGGAGAACAGGGAAGGCAAAGTCTCGGCACAATTCTTGCTGGGCATCGATCAGCTGGGAGCTGACAGCTCCGACGTCACGCGCCTTTTGCAGGATTTCTTCCCGGTCTTCACAGGGTTGACCGAGGTCAACGTAAACCGCGTGGATGTCATAGCCTCGATCCTTTAGCCATCCAAGGATGACAGAGGTATCCAGACCGCCCGAGTAAGCTAAAACACAACTTGGCATGGAGATTCACTTTATGCATGCGTTCCTGGTCGCCGGCAGCGATACGGGGCTGCACAGCCGTAACCTTTATTGTGAGCAGCTAAGCCGTTGCTGGCAAGGCACGTAGGCCCATCCCGTTGTGGTTGATCGGGGAAAGCCGAGATGCGGGACCGGGAGGGCGCGGTCAATTCTCGTCGACAGCAGGGGCCGATCCGCGTCCGGCAACCTGCTGAAATAGCTGCATGTATTGCTCGGCAGCACGTACAAAAGAGAAGGATTGGCCGCGTTGACGATATCGTTCCGGGTCGTGTTCGCTCTCCAGCATTTGCCGGATTCCGGTGCACAGTGCGTCAGGGTCTTCCATGGGAACCAGAATGCCATGCTCTCCCTGGCGAAGGATTTCTGATGGACCACTTGGGCAGTCGGTGGCTGTCACGGGACAACCGCAGGCCAGGGCTTCGATCAGGACCGTGGGTAAGGCCTCCCACCGGGAGGAGAGTACGAATCCATCAGCACGGTGCATCCAGGCGTACGGGTTGCTGACGAACCCGGCAAGGTGAACGCTATCAGTTAGTTGCAATTGTTGGCAGAGTTGCTCTAGCTCAGTTCGGCATTCACCCTCGCCAAGAATGACAAGGCGGGCGGGACGTTCTTTTAGTAATTGGGAAAATGCTTGGAATAACGTGGCAAAATCTTTTTGTGGGGTTAAGCGGCCGACTCCTAGCAGGATCGGTTGTGACCGGTCGCTGGCCCACGGATGGTCCAGTGGTGCCGTGCTGGCTTCCAGTAACGACGCGTCAACAACGGGATTGTGGATCACGGAAACCCGGCCGGTTGTCCAACGCAGTTGTTGCTCGAGATCCCGGGCAGCTCCTTCGGAAACAGCCACCACGGATTCAGCGGATCGATAGAGCAGACGAGCCAATGGTCTGATCAGTCGGTCTCGAAAAGTTTGCCCCCGGTAGGCTGACATCGTGAGATGTTCGACGAGGATCAGCCGTGTCGAGGTGCGTGACTTCTTTCTCGCCATGACGGCAGCCAGGTTGGCGTGGCTCAGATGGGAAAGCAGGATGTCAGGTTGACGCTGCTTGAGATAGCGTGCCAGCGGGCGAAAGGCACGTCGCATGTGTGGGGTGTCGAGAGAAACCACGGGAACGGTCGGTGGAATTGCTTCCAGGTAGGGGCCGGTCGCATCGGCCAGCACTAGTTCCAGGTTAACCGGATAATCTTCCAGGGCATGCAACAGGTTGACGGTAATACGTTCCGCCCCACCGCCCGCCAGGGATGGCAGAAAACAAGAGACGTTCAGCGGCTGTTCGCGATCGTGATTTTCCATGGTGACAGCAGGAATTGCCTGGTGGAGGATTCAGTAGCAGCTGGATTCTGCCTTCTGGACCTTGGTCTGCCAAGATCATTTAGGCGACGACCGCTACATCAACGGCATCCTGGCAACTACGTAGCGAAGGTTCTGACGGGTCTGGCAATTCCCATGAATTGCTGATTTTATGGCGGCATGAGGGGCAAAACAGGAGTCAGGCTATTTCCCTGGGTCTACCTCAGCGGCTACCATGCAGGAAGTGGAGAAAACGGATGAAGCCAGAGAACTTACAAGAATTAGCAACACGGCTCATCGCTGGTGAGTTGTCCGTGGATGATTTCGTGCAGCGTTTGCAGAAACCTGCTGAGGCGGTCGGGGAGAATCCGTTAGACCAGGTCACGCTGGACCTGGATCGTCAGCGTCGTTGCGGGTTTCCGGAAGTGATTTTCGGTGAAGGGAAGCTCCCGGAAACGGTCGTGGAAATCGTGCGACGACTGCTCAGGGAATCTCAGCCGGTCCTGGTGACGCGAGTGGACGCGGAGCAGGCGCACTTGCTGGAACAAGAATTCCCGGACGGTATCTATGATTCCTCGGCTCGGACCTTTCGAGCTAACTCGCCCGCAGCAGAGAACCCGGGGCGTGTGGCGATTGTAACAGCTGGTACCAGTGACCGACCCGTGGCAGATGAAGCGCGTGAAACACTGGCCTGGATGGGAATTACTGCAGAATTTGTTGCGGACGTTGGCGTGGCAGGACCTCATCGGTTACTGGAACATGTTGATATGCTTGAGGCCATGGATGTCGTGATCGTGGTAGCGGGCCTGGAGGGGGCTTTGCCGAGCGTGGTGGGTGGATACGTGGACTGTCCGATCATTGCCGTGCCAACCAGTGTGGGATACGGAGCCAGTTTCGGTGGTTTTGCAGCTCTGTTGGGAATGCTTAACAGCTGCGCATCGAATGTCACGGTGGTAAACATTGATGCAGGCTTCAAGGCAGCTTACGTAGCAGGAATGATTGTGCACGTAAAAGATCCCAGTCGCCACGAAGCATCTTCGCTGGATGACTAACTCTTGACCGGACCGTGGGCCTCAGCCATGAAACTTCCCCGATTAAATCCGCGCGAGCCGGATAGTCATAAAGGGCATTATGGCAAAGCGTTGTTGCTGGGTGGTTCTACGGGGATGGCCGGAGCCATTGGCCTGGCCGGAATGGCTACCCTGCGGGGCGGAGCAGGCCTGGTGACGTTGGCTGTGCCTGCCGGTTGCCAGCAGGTCGTAGCTTCCTACGAACCCTCTTATATGACCTGGTCGTTGCCCGCTGATTCCGCAGGAAGAGTTCAATTCGAGGCCTCGTCGTTGCTGCAACAGCGACAGGATGACTTTACCTGTTGGGCCTGTGGACCCGGGTTGGGACGCAGTGACGATACGATCCGACTGGTGGCCTGGCTTTATGAGACTATTCAGCAACCACTGATCCTTGACGCAGATGCCTTGCATGCCTTGGCGATGCGAAAAGAGGGGCTGGCGGGGGCCGCTGGTCCGCGGATCCTGACACCGCACCTGGGCGAGTTTGCATCCTTGAAGGCCCAACCATGGTCGGGGGTTCCTGCGGATCGCCAGGGGGTCCCCGGGACTCCTCATGAACGACAGGCAGATGAGGAACTGGCCGGCCGATTTGCAGCTGAGCATGGACTGGTGATCGTTCTCAAGGGACATCAGACATTGGTTACTGACGGTACTCAGTTCTATCACAACGAGACCGGAAACCCGGGGATGGCAACGGGAGGTTCCGGTGATGTGCTAACAGGCTTGCTGACAGCGCTGGTGTGCCAGGGGCTTGATATCATGTCGGCAGCTTGCCTGGGAGTTCACACGCATGGTCGCTCGGGAGACCTGGCAGCTGACCGGCAGGGGCAGGTTGGAATGACGGCCAGGGATCTGGTTGACTGTTTACCGCAGGCAATCGCCGAGCAGGTTGGCGGTTGAAGTTTCAGGGATCGCATCGCATAATGAGCAACTTGTCGAGGCGTTGTGTCGGCACCGTGAGTCGTAGGTTGGGGATGGTCGTTAAACGTGACATTTATTCGGGACCTCGCAGCATTGCCGCCCGCTTTCCAGGCCGGGGCCCTGACCATCGGAAACTTTGACGGGGTACACCGGGGCCATGCGGCACTGGCCAAGCAACTGCTGGAGACGGCACGAGCAGCAGACGGCCCGGCGGTGGCCTTTACCTTTGAACCTCATCCGGTCCAGGTGCTGCGACCGGAAATCGCACCGGTGCCACTGGTTTGGCCGGAACGCAAGGTCGAGTTGCTGGAAGGACTGGGGATTGACCTGGTCGTGGCTTTTCCAACGGACCTGCAGTTTCTTTCACTTTCGCCGAAAGATTTTTTTGACAAGGTCGTTTGCGAGCATTTGAATGCGCAAGCGGTTATCGAGGGGGATAATTTTTGTTTTGGTCATAACCGCGAGGGGACTATCGAAACGCTAGGATCCTTTTGTGACTCGGCAGGAATAGGTCTGCATGTGGTCGCTTCGATATTGCTCGAAGATGAGATGGTTTCCAGTAGTCGGATTCGTGCCCTGGTCGAGTTGGGAGAAATGACCCAGGTGACGCAGATGTTATCGCGGCCACATCGGGTGCGGGGGCAGGTGGCGAGAGGGGCGGCGCGGGGAGCGACGATCGGATTTCCCACAGCGAACCTGGAGGAGATCCCCAATCTCGTACCGGCACCGGGGGTGTATGCAGGGCAGGCATACGGGCAGCAGGAGACCTGGCCGGCAGCTATTCATGTTGGTCCTAACCCAACCTTTGCAGAGGAGCAGGTGAAATTCGAGGTCCACCTGATTGGCTTTGAAGGGGATCTTTACGGAGAGTGGTTGGAAGTTGATATAGTGGAACGATTACGAGGGACGCAAACGTTTGATTCCCCCGAGGCCTTGCAGGAACAATTACGAAAAGATGTGCAGCAAGCTGCACGAATTCAAGCAAAGTGAGTAGGTAACTTCATGACGATTGACTGGACGAAATTTGTCGAGGTGATTCAGCAGTATCAACGCATCCTGTTGGTCAGCCATATTCGACCGGACTGTGATGCCCTGGGGAGTGAACTGGGGATGGCCGGGGTTCTCGAAGCTCTTGGTAAGGATGTCAGGATTGTGAACGGAGATCCGGTCCCTCCGAACCTGGCGTTTATCGATCCGCAGGGGCGGATTGAAGTCCTGGACAAGGATGTGACGCTGGCGGACCTGCAGGAGATTGAATTACTGATGGTCTTGGATACCAGTGCCTGGGCACAACTGGGGCCGATGGGAGATGCCCTGCGGTCCCTGCCGGCTCGTAAAATAGTGCTGGACCATCATGTTGGCGAAGATGACCTGGGAGCGGAGTACTTCAAGGATCCTGGGGCAGAGGCGACGGGTCGCCTGGTCGTTGATGCGGCGGGACACCTGGGCGTTGCCCTTACCGAGGAAATAGGCATGCCGCTGTTTGCTGCCTTGGCCACGGATACAGGTTGGTTTCGATTTAATTCAGTCACAGAGAAAACCTATGCATGTGCGGCCAAGTTGTTGGAGGCTGGAGTCAATCCTACCGAAATCTATCGCCAGCTGTATGAGTGCGATACGTTGGGTCGTGTCAAGTTGAGAGGTCGTGCCCTGGAACGCATTGTTGTCGAGGAATCGGGAAAACTGGCTCATACGCATCTTCGCAAGGAGGATTTTTCCGAGACGGGGGCGTTGTTGAGTGATACCGAGGACGTGGTCAACAATCTTTTCCTGGTCAAGGACGTGGAAGTGGCTGTGATCTTGCTGGAACAGCCGGAACGAGGTGTTAAAATCAGCTTTCGTAGCCGTGGTATGGTGGATTGCAGTGAGTTGGCCGGTCTTTTTGGTGGCGGTGGTCACCAGGCTGCCGCCGGTGCTTTCCTGGACGCTTCCCTGGAAGAGGCCTCGGTGTCAGTTCTTGACGCTGTCCGTAAACAGATGCAATAATCCAGTCCCGCTGCGAAAGCAGGAAGCGAACCAGAAAGGAAAGGACGACAACTTGCTCGGGGCGTGATAGCCAGAATCGCCGCATGATTCGCAGCCCCGAAATGCCACACCACCGAACAGTCATGTTTTTCAAGAACAGGTACGCATGGCCGTTCGCCATCCCTAACCGAGTACGTCTGGTACTTGTGCCGACGGACGCGGTATCAGAAGCACGCAGTTGATAACATGTTCTTGTTTTCTCGTCCGATGGACGGTGGACGCAAGGAGAACGCATGGAAAGGATATCCGAAGATGGCAGATAGAACAGATACCCAGGATGCACAGGCAGCTGAACCGGCTGGAAAGCGACGTGGTTTCCTGGTTGAGATCGCGGCTATCGTGGTGGGTACCCTGGCCGGCCTCGGGCCGCTGGCGGTTGGCCTGTATGCGGTTCTCATGGAGCCCTTTCGACAGCGCACGGTTCCCCAAAAGTACAACCAGGCAACAGGTAGTGATGGAACCAGTGATGATGAATATTTTATTACCACGATCGATTCGCTCTCGGATGATGGTGTGCCCCGACGGTTCGAAGTAATTGCAGATAAGTTTGATGGCTGGAATTATATTCCGAACCAGCCGATTGGAGCGATTTACCTGAGCAAGCAGCCACTGGACAACGATAACTGGGAGGTCGTTGCGTTCCAGGCGACTTGTCCGCACGCGGGTTGTTCCGTTTCCTACGAGCAGTCGGATGAGGCATTCCTCTGTCCGTGTCATAACAGCTCGTTCAACCTGGATGGTACCAAGCGCGAACAAGAAGGCAGTCATAATCCGAGTCCGCGACCATTAGATCGACTGACCGTTAACGAGGCGAAATTGGCCAACGATGAAATATGGGTTGAGTTTTTCGATTTCTACACGGGTAACAAAGAAAAAGTCAGGAAGGCGTAAGCAGATCCATGAAATGGCTTGTCAATTGGGTTGATGATCGTACCGGTGTCAAAGAACTGGTGCACGAATCGCTTTACGAGAATATACCGGGTGGCGCGAAGTGGCGCTACGTTTCCGGCAGCATGCTGGTTTTCGCCTTCGTCACGCAGGTGATTACCGGGATGTTTCTCTGGATGTTTTACAGCGCGGGCAGTCAGAATGCCTGGGCCAGCGTCTACCACATCCAGAACGTGGTTCCCGGGGGTTGGGTATTACGCGGAATTCACCATTTCATGGCCCAGGCCATGGTCGTATTGTTGCCGGTACACATGCTCCAGGTGATCTGGGAGAAGGCTTATCAGAAACCACGAGAGATTAACTACTGGCTGGGGTTGGTTCTGTTGCTGATCACGATGGGCCTGGGCCTGACGGGGTACCTGCTGCCCTGGGATCAGAAGGGCTATTTCGCCACCAAGGTGGCGACTGAATTGATGGCATTACCACCTGTCCTGGGGACCTCGATTCAACGCGAGGTCGTGGGTGGCAGCGAGTATGGTCACTTTACCCTGACGCGGTTTTTTGCGCTTCATGCCGGTGTCTTACCGGCGCTGCTGGTTGGTGTCCTGGCGTTACACCTGGCAATGTTTCGCAAGCACGGAATCACCGCGGAAAGTTCAGAGAAGCGTCCTGACCAGTTTTTCTGGCCGCAACAGGTCCTCAAGGATGGAGTGGCCTGCTTGCTCTTGTTCGTGGTCGTATTGGGGATCGTCTGGTTTCGAGGTGGCGCTGAACTAACGGGGCCGGCTGAACCGACCGAGGGGTACAAGGCAGCTCGTCCAGAATGGTATTTCCTCTTCCTGTTCCAGGCCTTGAAGCTATTTCATAGTGAATTCGTGGGAGCCATTGTGGTTCCCGGGTTGGTATTCATGGTGCTGGTGTTGATGCCGCTGGTAGCACGCATCAAGTTCGGGCACGCATTCAACGTGGCCTTCCTGGTCGTATTGTTTGTCACGGCCAGCGTCTTGACCTACCAGGCTCTGCAGCAGGATTACTATGCCGAGTGGTATCCGGATTCCACGGAAAAGAAAAAGGTTGCCGCTTCCCGTGAGTTTATTGATGCCAAGGTCCAGGCACATCATGATTACGAACGCATTCGTGAATTGATCGAGTACCAGGGAATCCCCGTGGAGGGTCCCAACAAGCTGGTCCGTAATGATCCGGAGATCATGGGCCCGCGACTGTTCGCCCGTAGCTGTGCCAGTTGCCATTCCTATACGGACGCAGATGGCAAGGGTATCGCGGGTCCGGCGTTGCCGGACAAGGCGGACGGTAAAATGCAACCGACGGGAGCTCCTAACCTGTATGGGTTTGCCTCACGCCAGTGGATCGAGAACCTGCTGGATCCGAAGAAAATTGTCACGACTGATTATTTTGGTAATACGGTGCATGGTCAGAAAGATGAAGATGGGGAGTATGATTCTGCAGGCATGGTTGCTTTCGTGCACGACAATCTTACGGATCTTAGTGCCGAGGATCAGCAGAAGCTGAAGAAAGTTGCCTGGTCGCTCTCAGGGGAAGCTGCCTTGATTCGCCAGTCCAAGCAGGAAGCTGGCGACACCAAGAACGGAGTCATGGCGGCAGGACGACAGTTACTGACGGAGGAAATGGGCTGTACCGATTGCCACAAGTTTGGTGATGCTGGTGACCTGGGCGCAGCGCCGGACCTGACAGGTTATGGATCCGCAGATTGGTTGCGGGGTATGATTCAGAATCCGAATCACGAACGATTCTACGGTTATGAAGAAGACGCCAACGATCGAATGCCTGCGTTTTCCACACCAGAGGGCCAACTGCTGAGTGACCACGACATCGAAATGCTGGTTCGCTGGTTGCGGCAGGACGATAAGGATTTGAAAGCCAAGCTGGAGGCCAGCAAGGCAAAAAAATAATCAGTTTCTCCCAGGAACACTGATCGTGATTGGTGTGCACGTTGCAACAGGCGGCCTGGGCCTGGGTGTCACGTTGAGATGGAATCACCGTCGGTGATACCGGCCTGCTGAAGCAGACTGTTGAAGGCCGACCAGCTGGTTTGCCCGAACTGTAATGCGGGGACTTGCCAGAGCTGGGGATTCATTAATTCAATAGAGATATGGCGTTGGTAGTCGATCCGGGACAGGTGGGCCAGGATCGCCTTCAGCGGGATATCTCCTTCTCCAGGAAGAATCCGGTTTCCATCCTTGGCCAGTTCCCGAGGGCAGTCTGCCAGATCGCAGAGCTGAACGTGGAACAGGTTGTCGCTGGTCAGGCAGGCCAGGTCTTCGGTGTTGCTGGGGCCAACATAAAAGTGGAAGGCATCCAGGCAGATGCCCAGGAACGGATGGTTAATTTCTGCCACCAGTGATGCAGTGGTTTGCAGATTGTTTCCCAGTTTTGCCTCTGCCTGGAATTCCAGTGCCACGCGTGTATCGGCCTGGGCCGCCTGGTCTGCAACTTGTTTCAGGGAATCCATGATCAAGGGCCAATCGGATTCGCCCGGCGTGTCCAGGATGTCACAGGCTACAACCAGGGTGCCGATTTCAAGTTGCTGGCAGATTTGCAGTCGTTGATGGAATAATTCCCAGGCCAGTTCGCGACCCTGTCCGTGTGGGTTCAGTAAGCCACCCTGGAAACTGGCAACCGGGAAGGTCAGTTGGTTTTGGCTTGCCAGTTCCTGTACAGCGGAAATGGAGTTCGCTTGAAGGTAGATTTCCAGTTTCGTGAACCAGAGTTCAATATGCTGCCAGTTGCCGGCGGCGTAGTCGGCCAGGTCTTTTTCGAAGGGAGAAGGAAGCGAGCAGACCTGGCTGATGGCGGGTAGCATGGGGCAAATCTCCGTCCGGGCCGGGAAACAGGATGGGGCAGCATGATCCGTCAGCCGATTCGCTGGCGGACTTCCGTGATGCAGTCGTCGATCGAGACTCGCCATTGTTCCAGGCTGTCACGATCTCGGATCGTAACGGTTTGATCCTGTAGGGTTTGGCCATCCACGGTGATGCAATAAGGCGTGCCCGCTTCGTCCTGTCGTCGGTAGCGTCTGCCGACGGCCCCTTTTTCATCATAGAACACGTTGAAATGCGGTTTCAGCGCGGAGTAGATTTCCCGAGCCACTTCGGGCATGCCATCTTTCTTGACCAGGGGGAAAACGGCCGCCTTAATCGGTGCTACGCGGGGATGAAATTTCATCACGGTACGCGTTTGCATTTTTCCTTTTTCATCAGGAGCCTCGTCCTCGGTATAGGCTTCGCAGAGGAAAGCCAGTGTAGCTCGATCAGCTCCCGCGGATGGTTCAATAACGTGTGGGGTGTACCGTTCACCACTGAGGTCATCACGATAGGTCAGGTCTTTACCACTTCCTCGCCAGACAGGCTTGCCGTCCTCGTCGACCTCCAGTTCCAGGGGATTCGTGCTGGGATCAAAAGCTTGAGCTCCCCGTTTTGCTACATCAAAATAAAATCATGAGCAGCGAGCCCTTGGTACTCCGTGTGGCCCCCTTCAACTCGTTTCACGCCGTGTGTTTTGAAAAATGATG
>JAZADA010000031.1:0-3472 GCA_036124135.1 Planctomycetota bacterium
TGCAGATTCTTTTCATGTTCATTTACTTTCCATAGCCATCAGGAATTACTGTTCTCTAGCCTATTAGCAGGCGGCGCGACTGTAAAGCAACTTCTCAAGATGAAACCACCGGGGGAACTCCCAGCGACTTTCCACCATCCACGGCGATGCAGGTGCCCGTCACCATACCAGCGGCATCGCTGGCCAGGTAAAACACCGCCTGGGCAACTTCCTCGGGAGTCATCATCCGATCCGCAGCCTGGGCCAGGGGACTGGCCCCGATCATCTGCTGGACCAATCCCTGGGGATCGTCTGCGGCCGCAATATCCGCATCCATCATCCCGGTATCTCCAACCGGTCCCGGACAAACCGCGTTGACACGAATTCGCTGTGGACCGTGGCACAGGGCCAGGCTCTTGGTGAGCGCCACCAGGGCATGCTTGCTAATCGAATAGACCGGGTCATGGGCACGCGGCAGGATTCCCGCATTACTGGAAATATTGATAATCGATCCTCCATGCTCCTGCATCCGTGGAATCACGTGCTTGCAGGTCAGGAACGATCCCTTGAGGTTAGTATCCAGGCAGGTGTCCCACTCTGCCTCGCTGACCTCGGTAATCTGCTTGACCAATCCGACTCCGGCATTATTGACCAGGATATCAATCCGTCCCTGCTGCGCCGCCTGCTGGACGAATGCTTCCACCTGTTGTTCAACACGGATATCGCAGGCCACCTGGTGAATATTCCACTCGGCGTAAAGAGCCTCGTTCTCGGGCAATGCTTCCCGGTCTCCCACGAAGACATGCGCTCCTTGTTGTGCCAGCAAGAGAGCGGTTGCTCGACCGATGCCGGAGGATCCACCGGTCACCAGGGCCACGCGTCCCTGCAGGCTGCTGCCTTGCTCCTTAACCATTTCCCTCTCCCGGATGTCGAATCACTCGTAATCCCATTTGCGGACCCATGGGTCTTTGGTCCGCTGTTGAAATTTTTTGAGCTTGGCCTGCATCGTCTTCAACACATCTTCGTAACGCACATCTGTCGCCAGGTTATCAATCTCATGCGGATCTTTTTCCAGGTCATACAATTCGAACTGAGCGCGATGAATGTAGTCCCGCACGGTACGCTTCCCATAGAGGGCGCTAGGACCCTGGCGATAAATATCCTGCCAGGTGGGGGCTGCCCAGAGATCCGAGGCAAACGGATAGGGCAATCCGTAGGCAATATTCCAGATCAACTTGTACTTGCGAGAGCGAATCACTCGCATGGGGTAATACATCGTGATCTCGTGAAAGGTATGCGACGCCTGCACCTCGTCCCATCCCTTGGGATTAACTTCCTGCATCGCAGAGAGAAAGGACCGTCCATGCACTGCCGCTCCTTCCAGGGCACCGGCCACATCGAGTATCGTGGGAGTCACATCGGCCAGGTTAATCATGGCATGGCAATCACGATTACGCTGTTTTACGTCGGGCGAGTGCACGATAAACGGGATACGCATACCTCCCTCGTACAGGGTGGTCTTGCCACCCGGAAATGCGATGCCATGATCCGAGGTATAGATGATCACCGTCTCCTCGTAAACGCCCGCCTTCTTGAGGATCTCGACAAGTCGCCCCAGCCCCTGGTCAATCCGCGATACGCTCTGGTAATACTGGGACAACTCCTCGCGGCAGACGGGTGTATCCGGCAAAAACGAATGCACCAGCACATCACCCGGATCGTACTTGACTTCTTTCACACCTGGATAACCAGCCGGTCGATTACCGAAGGCATTCGGATTGAAGCGGGTTCCCGGTACGCTACCGCCGCTGCGATGGGGATCCGAGGTACAGTAATAAAGAAAGAAAGGTCGTTTATCCTGGGCCTCGATAAATTCCTGGCAGTTATTGGCCATTTCAACGGGACTTCGTCCATTCCCCGGTAAAGCCGTATCAAACTGGTACACTTTTTCGGGACCGACATGGTACTTTCCAATTCGCGCCGTCCGGTACCCGGCAGCACCCATCCGGACCGGCAGACTCTTGACGTTATCGTAGGTCCGGAAATGATGATACGAATGCTGGTGACCGTACTGGGCATTCGCATGATTATAGATCCCGGTCAAGATCACCGAACGGCTCGCACTACAACTGGCCGTCGTGCAAAACGCCTCGGTAAACCGAACCCCGTCCTTGGCCAGGCGATCCAGGTGGGGAGTCTTGATCACGGTGTTGCCGTAGCAACCGGCATCCGGACTCTGGTCATCCGTCACGAACAACACCACGTTGCGAGGGGCTGCAGAGGCCGTCCATGCAGACAGGAAAATGATCAGTAGGCTGGTACTGAACAATCGTTGGTTTCTCATCTACAGGCTCCTGTCATAAAACGCGTACTCGATTTAATCTTCAATCGGCCAATCGAACCCTGCCGTGAATCCGCCATCCACGTAGAGAATCTGTCCCGTCATGAAGGCGGCAGCGGCAGAGGCCAGGAAAATAGCCGTCCCGACCATATCCTCCGGCTGCCCGAGCCGACGTTGCGGGGTGTTGGCCAGACCCCACTGCTGGATCTTTGGTTCAGACCATAGTTTACGTGTCAAATCTGTGAGGATAAAGCCGGGGGCCAGAGCATTTACACGCACCCCGTGGGGGCCCCACTCCGACGCCAGGGCACGTGTCATGTGCCCCATACCAGCCTTGCTGACCGCGTAGGGCAGCACATTTTTCAAGGGGCGATCGGTATTGAGAGAAGCAATATTGATCTGGCTGCCTGAACCCCGTTCCACCATCAACCGGCCCACCGCCTGGGAAAGCAAAAAAGCTCCCTTGAGGTTGATATCCACGATGAAGTCATAATCTTCTTCGGTCACTTCCAGGCTCGGTTTACGACGATTGACACCCGCTACATTAATCAACGTATCAATGCCTCCATGCCACGCCTGTACCTGCTCCACCGTGCGTGCAATCTCAGCTGGCTGGGAAACATCGCAAACCAGGGACCGGGTAGGTACCGGTGTCTCACCGATCGCCGAGACCGCCTGGTCCAGTGTTGCCTCCTCGCGACCGGTGATCACCACGCGAGCGCCACGCTCGGCAAAGCCAGCAGCGATAGCCAGGCCAATTCCCCGGCTACCCCCGGACACCAGGACCACTTGATCTTTCACGGCAAACAACGGATCGGTCATAACTTCAATCACTCCAGCAACGAGGTCGTGGGAAAACCGGCAGGGAAGCATTCTGGGCTATGGACCGGTAGCGCGTCAAGCAACCAGCAAAGCCACCTGCTCGCTGTACCAGCATGAGATACCGTCCAGGGATCCAGCAGCGCAAGAAAAACGCCAGGGCAAGCCTGGCGTTTTTCAAGTTATGATCTTGTCACGATGCGCCGAATCAGAACTTCGGAATCCGGGAGGTAGCAGCCTTGCCACTCTGCAAGGATGCTGATGGACGCAGGAAATTAATGACCTCGCCTTCCTCTTTCAAACGGTCATACTCGCGTGACATGGCAATTCGCA
>JAZADA010000032.1:0-2959 GCA_036124135.1 Planctomycetota bacterium
CTGGTGTGCTGATGCTCCTCTGTCTATCAGCCCCACTTGTTGCTCAGGATCTCGGTACCGATACGAACAACGATTTTCAGGTCGCGCGGCAGCCAACGGAAACGCTCCCGACCACCTCTGCGGTCCCCGAAGCAACCTTGCCCAACCAACAGGGCCAGGTATGGCGGCAGTACGACATTCGTCCCTACACACAACGACTCACCAATCACAAGAATCCCGAGCAGGCAATTATTGACTGGATCCTGCGCGAAACTGGAACCGATCTCTGGTTCCGCGAGCCCCTGGGGTTACTTCACGCCAACCGAAATACTTTGAGTGTGTACCACACACCGGCCACGCAAGCTGTTGTCTCCCGAATCATTGACCGTTTCATACTGAATAAATCAGAGGCCCAAGTGCTGGGAATCTGCCTGGCTACGGTAAGCAGCCCGAACTGGCGAACCAAGTCTCAGCATTTAATGCGTCCGGTAAAGGTTCATACTCCCGGGGCAGAAGCCTGGCTGATTTCAAAAGAAAATGCCGCCTTGCTTTTGGCTGACCTGCGCAAGCGATCTGATTATCGAGAGCATAATTCACCCAACCTTATTATCTACAACGGACAAACACGAGATATCAGCCGCATGTCACCACGCAGCTATGTTCGGGGAATCACTCCTCCAGACAACGGCACGTCATCACGAAAACGTGTCGGGACTGTGAACGAAGGCTACAGCATGCAAATCAGTCCACTTTTCTCCACGGACGGCCGGACCGTGGACGTAGATATTCGCTGCCGTGTTCAACAGGTAGAACGATTCGTCCCACTTACCATCGAGACACCTCGGAACAACCCGGGACCGAGTCGATTGCAAATCCAGGTCCCCCAGATGTCACAATGGAGCGTTGAAGAACGATTTCGCTGGGAAAACGACAAGATGCTCATGATCAGCTGTGGTGTCGTCGCAACTCCCGAGGGCAACCAACCGTTCAGCCTTGGCATCACCAATCCCTTTTCAGCCTCACCAGCACGGGCCAATGCCTTGATCTTTATTGAATGCCGAGGAACACCACAGCAGGCATTAATCAAACCTGCCAAGACTGCTAACTCGGAGAACCAGCAGTACCGTGGGCGCTATTAAAGCAGGTACGATCTCCATGCCCGCCTGCTCTCGATCGCACCTCGACGACCGTCCATTCGCGTTTTACAATGCAATGATACTGCGAAAAGTCAAAGCAGGTAAGAATCCATGGTCGCTGACCCTCCTGCCAGTTACCAGCGTTGCCTGCCAATACGAAATCACTACTGAACGAACATCTTAAACAAACCACCTTCATCACTCCCTGACCAAATAAATCTATGGCTGATTTAAATTCACGACGCGTGGTCGTCACAGGACTGGGCGCAGTAAGCCCGCTGGGCAACACCACTGAATCCCTGTGGGAAGCGTTAACCGCCGGGACCAGCGGCATTCGGCCGTTGACATCTATTCCAACAGATCATCTGACGGCACCCTATGGTGGCGAATGCATCGATTTCACCGGCAACATCGACGATTTTGGTGAACTCGACAAACTGACCAAACGCAGCATCAAGAAGGGCCTGCGGGTGATGTGTCGTGAAATCCAACTGGGCGTGGCAGTCGCCCAGGAAGCACTCCGAAATGCCAATCTCCAGATGGGAGATTACAACCCGGAACGCACCGGAGTCGTGTATGGCTCTGATTACATCATGACGCTGCCCGAAGAGTTTCTCGACGGAATCCAGAACTGCCTGGACCATGACCAACAGTTCGATTTCGATCGCTGGGCTGAAAATGGACTACCTAAAGTTTCTCCACTCTGGCTACTAAAATATCTCCCGAATATGCCCGCCAGCCATATCGCGATCTACAATGACCTCCAGGGGCCAAACAATTCACTCACCATGCGAGAAGCCTCCTCTAATCTTGCCATCGCCGAAGCTTACTGTACGATCATGCGCGGCGACGCCGACATCATGATCGCAGGTGCAACCGGCTCACGTGTTCACCCGCTCCGAACGATCCATGTCACGCTGCAGGAAGAATTAGCCGGTGCCAATATGGAACCCAGTGCCGCCTGCCGGCCTTTTGACAAAGATCGGTCCGGCATGGTGATCGGCGAGGGAGCCGGAGCACTGATCCTCGAAGAACTAGCATCCGCCCAGGAACGCGGTGTACCGATCCTGGCCGAAGTCATTGGGCACAACTCCTCAACTGTCATCGATCGAGATGGAACAGCACGCTGTGGACAGGCTCTCGCTCACGCTCTCCGCCTGGCATTAAAAAATGCCGGAATTACCCCGGATCAACTCGGCCATGTCCACGCCCACGGCATCTCCACGCAAGAAGGGGACCAGCAGGAAGCACAGGCTATCGCACAGGAACTGGGCCCCGACGCCTTGCAAACACCTGTCATCGCCGCCAAGAGCTACTTCGGAAATCTCGGAGCCGCCAGTGGCCTTATCGAGATCATCTCCAGTATCCTCGCATTACAGGAAAACCGACTGTTTCCTATCCTCAACTACCAAACGCCTGACCCGGAATGCCCCGTGGCGGCCGTCCAGGAAGATGGACAACCAGCCGGTAATAACTTCATCAATCTAAACGTCTCGCCGCAAGGTCAGGCCAGTGCCCTAGTTATCCAAGCTTTCTAGTGCTCTCTTAACCAGGCTCTCCCGAATAATTGGGCTGCGTTCCCTTGCTTCGGCCGGTTGACACTAACCGACACGGCCGGTATGCTTTTTGGGTTAAACTTCCTTTGTTTTTTACACTTAGAGCGGCTCGTAACACTGCCGAATCGAAGCAAAATCACCTCTTTGGTGGGGTGATCAGCAAGGTCCTCAGTGGGGTTTTCTAAGAGTTGTACTGACAAGATCTTTCCAGCAAAGAACTTGGGCAGTCGAAAACCGGGGAAATGTACAACCGGCACATACAACGTAGCCGGCGACCAGCCGTGGATG
>JAZADA010000033.1:0-26149 GCA_036124135.1 Planctomycetota bacterium
ATCGATCGTTTCACCGATCAGGTGAACCGATCCATCGGCGAACACGAATTGTGCTCCACCCTTATGCTTCGACTTGAAGGCCTGGCTTGTTTGCCAGTTTTGCCAGTGACCACAGTCACCTGGTCCGCGATGACCCATATCGCCAATACCACGAATCGGGTAATTGATCGGACCGGTTGTAGCCGTCCAGAGACTATTGAAATGTAACCAACCATTGCGGTGATGATCTCCCTTGTTGGGAAGGATTTCACCCATGACGATTACTTGGGCCGTTCCATCCGTAATGTCACGGAACTTAGCAGCCCAGTGACCGCGTGCAAACACGCCGGAAATACGATAGCCACGGGCTTCATTTCCGTGTCCTGGAGGGCCCGTTCCAAATACATTACCGGGATAGTCGTTACACCAGCCACCGCGGGAACCCATCGTCTGGGAACCTAGTGAAGGTGCATAACAACTGATGGCACGATCCGAATACGGGTTGGTGCCGGTGATGTACGGATCAATATTCGCGGAGGGACAGAGGAAACTGTCAATGATCTCGGATCGCAGCCATTTTTGCGGCGGTCGCGGATTACCAGCGATCCCATTAGGTCCGTAAGCGTGATCTTCAAAACGTGTTAACTGGTTAGTTCCTGCCGCGCTTTGATCCATTTTCTGGTAAAGCGGATCCTGTTCCATGAAAGGTAACAGTTTCACGAGTTGGCTACCACGACTGGAGTTAAACCAGGTATGGCCATTACGTGATTGGCGGGTCCAGAAAAACATGCCAGCTGGTGGCAGGCTTTTGTACGTTTCGTGATACGTATGCAGTGCAACACCAATTTGCTTGAGGTTGTTACCGCATGACATTTTCCTGGCAGCTTCACGAGCTGCCTGGACTGCTGGCAATAGTAACGCGACCAAAATACCAATGATCGCAATCACCACCAGCAGTTCGACCAGCGTGAAGCCAGCCTTGCTACCATTACGTGGTTTCTTCATGAACTTCCCTCCGATGAAAAAAGAAAAAAAATAGCATGTTTCCGCCTAGTACAATGAACCGCTCATCGATTCACTGCTGACTTGTCTACGACCTCACCAAGTAGCTTAGCTTCGTGCTACTTCAAAACGAATACTTGGCCATTCATGTTAAACGCATCTAGAACAAGACACGCCGGTTTAACATGGGCTGCCCGTAAAGGCATTCTGAAACGTCATGGATAAGTAGTTGATAAGTCTCGGTTCATGCTACCAGACTGATTGTTCATTGCAAGTAATTATGAACTTTTTAGATGCTGGTGCGTAAATACCGATGCGCCAACGCCGCGTGCCCCCCCCGAAAGAGCGGTTGAGTGGGGCCTTGCGTGCCCTTCTGGGGCATTGTGCAAGAGGGTCGTGCGGTCGCCTGATTGGTCTTTTGGGGAAGGCCTTAACGAGAACGGGTCGGGGGGCGCCTGGCCAAACTGTTCAGGTAAGAAATTCAGGTTCTCGTTTCTGGAGCTGAAATTGGAGGCGGCGCACGATGCTGCTATGCATCTGGCTTACGCGACTTTCACTGAGATTAAGTGTGTGCCCAATTTCTTTCATCGTGAGCTCTTCGTAGTAATAGAGAATCAGGATGAGTCGTTCGCTGCGGTTAAGCCCCTTGGTTACCAGTCGGATCAAGTCATTCTTTTTTAGTCGACGAGTGGGATCTTCACTGCGTTTGTTTTCGACCACGTCTACTTCGCAAAGTTCCTTGTAACCATCGGTATTGCCCCATTTCTTTTTATTGAGACTAACGAGGTTAACGGCATTGGCATCGCGACACATTTTTTCCAGCTCAGGGACGGTGAGCTGAAGATGGTCGGCAAGTTCCTGGTCGGTCGCAGCTCGCCCCAGGGATGTTTCCAACGTGTTCGTGGCTTCGGTAAGCTTGTTGGCCTTGGCTCGGACAAGTCGTGGAACCCAATCCATGTGCCTTAATTCGTCTAGCATCGCGCCACGAATTCGCGGCGCGCAATAGGTTTCGAACTTGACGCCGCGGCTCAAGTCAAATGCATCAATGGCGCTCATGAGCCCGAAAATTCCAGCCGAGATTAAGTCATCCAGCTCGACCCCGTCCGGTAAACGAGCCCAGAGGCGTTCCGCATTGTATTTAACGACGGACAAGTAGTGTTCCAGCAGTTGATTGCGAAGCGATTGGCAGGTGGGATTGGCCTGGTATTCCAGCCATACGGCCTGGATCATTTCCCGGGCCTTGGTGGCCTGTTGGCGTAGTCCAGCAGAAGCCTGGTAATCAAATCGTTTAACCGGTTGACGTTTCTTTTCCGGAGACGGTTGGTCGTGTTGGATTTTCGTAGGTGCCATGCGATCCTCCCTGATCTTACGACTGCTTCTGACGAGCAGTGGCGTGGCGATATGAAATAATGTTGTCGATGAATTTCCGTGGGACAGGCGAAAGTTGTTGTCAAAGTGGAGTAATGAAAGCAAGTTGCTTGTTTTGTAATTACATTGCCCTGGCCTCATTAGGAACGGGGACGCAGGAGTGTCTCATGAGTTGCTCAGCCATGCCCAGGCAAGCCTGGGCGAGGGATTTGGGATGTTTTCCCCGGGGATTTATCGAGGTGTTGGCAGGTGCGTCATTGCGTTGCGGATCTTCTGGTAAGGAGCCGAGATGCTCGACTGGAAATCCCAGGAATCTTTGGCAGGCATGGTTGATGCGTTGGTGTGTTGCGTTGCCCTGCTCGGCAAAACGGACCCGGTTAACGATGGTTTGCACGCGTGGCAAGTGTCCCTGCTGGGATTGGATTTTTAGTAGCGTGTAGGAATCCATGATGGCCACGGGGTCACAGGTCGTAACCAAGAGCAAATCGTCGGCATATTCGTAGAGTCGCTTCGCTAATTCATGGGGGTGATTGCTGACGTCGACAAGCAGGATGTCGTAGTCCGAGTGCCAACGTTGAAGCTGTTGGAAAAGATGATGCGCCTGGGCCGGGGATTGGTCTGTAGACTGGCCAGGCGGTTGCCAGGCAGACGGCAAAACGTCAAACCCGGCGGGGCTCTGTTGGATCGGATTTGCCAGGTGATCCTGGCGATTCAGCAGAGGCTTGCTTTCGGTTAGCTCACAGAGTGTCGTGATGTCATTACGGTAATGACCGAGTTCCACCAGCAGGATCTTGTGTTTCAAGGTGGCCAATGCGGTTGCCAGTTGAATGGCAATGGTTGTCGATCCGACTCCTCCCTTGCCTCCACGGATTACCAGTAGACGCGAACTCCCGGAACGTTGGGCGCTCAACTGACGCCCGTGGTCCAGTGAAAGTTTCCTGAGTTCTGTAGCTTGGTCGATCATCGTGTTTGAGGGGGGTAAACAGTTCTTGCGGATTCCATACCAAGGATGATGCGTGCCAGCTTGGTTGAATGAGCTGACTCAATATCATGAGGTACGTTTTGTCCGTTGGTCAGGTAACTGACCGGTAATTCACAGTTTCGAAAGAGAGGGATAAGATTGCCCAGGCCCGTGGCTTCATCTAGCTTGGTGAGTACCAGGGAGGTAGTGCCGACTCGAGAAAATTGTTGAGCGGATTTGACGAGTGACGAGGTGCTGGCAACGCTGCTCAATACCAACTGGATCTCATCGGCATTAGCCTCGGCCAGGATTGCCCGCAATTCCTGGATGCGAACATCGTCTCGCG
Source organism: Planctomycetota bacterium (assembly GCA_036124135.1). Classification (GTDB taxonomy): domain Bacteria; phylum Planctomycetota; class Planctomycetia; order Pirellulales; family Pirellulaceae; genus JAZADA01. The sequence goes on from JAZADA010000033.1 coordinate 3,657, forward strand.
GACTACGCCCGGCTGTATCCATCAGGACCAGGTCCAGGTCCGCAAGTCGATCGATGGCTGCTCGCATCTCTCGAGGCGTGGAGACAACTTCCATGGGCAGGTCAATAATGTCTGCGTAGGTCCGTAACTGGTCCACGGCTGCGATTCGGTAAGTGTCAACGGTAATCAGGCCGACTCGATGTTGATCACGCAAATGAAAGTTAGCAGCCAGCTTGGCAATCGTCGTTGTTTTTCCGACGCCGGTCGGTCCGACGAGAGCGATCAAGCGACATTGGCCAGGGGTCGTGGCAATTGGGTCGATGACAGGAATTTCTCTTTCCAGGGAGTGGGCCAGTCGCGTTCGTAGGAGTTGGATGTCCTGTAGATCTAGGGGCGAGCATTCCTGCTGTAATTGATCGATCCATCCCGTTGCCAGTTCTTCACTGAGTTCAGCGTCAATTAATTCCGTGAATAGCTGGAATAGTGTTTCTGGTAAACGTTGCTGGTCCGAGGTGGAATGATGGCCGCAGAGTTCCTCTACCAGCGAGTTGCCCTGCTGGCCCTGTTGGGCCAGGCTGGATCGATATTGGTCACGATGGTTCTGGGTGTCAGCGGCTGGAATGCTCTGGATCGCTGGTAGCAAACCCGCTGTGTCTGCCGGTGGCAGGTGAAGGTCTTCTTTCAGTCGGTACGGTACTGGTATGGTTGCCGAAGCCGTGACTTCCACTTCCGGAGAGTTGCGAAACCAGCCTGCCATGCCGGCACGAACCTGGCGAGTTTGCAGGATGGATGCATCGGGGCCCAGGTCAGATTGAATCATCTGGAGTGCTTCCTGAAGCGTCTTTGCTCGATATGTTTTCACGTCCATGTGAACCTGTTGGGGGTGAGGACCGGATACTGGTGAGGCAGCGGTCGAAAGGTGATGTTTAGGAGGCATAGGCCATTCTTTCGTGGTGGAGTTGTCCACTGATCATGGCCACGGATTCAACCTGGGTTTCGCGGGTAATTTCGTCATAGCTAAGGACCTGTAATTGCGGTAATTGTCCGGACGTCAAGAGCTTGAGTGCAGAACGGATCCGAGCGTTGACCAGGATCAGGGGGGCGCTGTTGCTGGTAGGCAGGGTATCCAGCTGTTTTCGTATCAGGTCACATAGTCGTTGAACGCTTGATTCGGACATTCGCAAACTAATGCCGTTTTCGGCGTGTTCGATGGTACTGGCAATGTGATTTTCAAGGTCGGGGTCCATGGTTAGGACATGCATTCGGCCATCATCGGTACGATGATGCTGGCAAATTGTACGTGCCAGGCGACAGCGTACATGTTCGGTTAGCAAGGTGGTGTCCTTGGTTTGTGTTGCCCGGTCTGCAAGTGCTTCCAGGATTAACAGCAACTGGCGAATCGGCACCTGCTCCTGCAAGAGTCGTTGCAGCACCTGTTGTACCTGGCCCAGCGATAACAGATCCGGAATCAGTTCGTCCACGACCGTGGGTGAATTCTTTTTCAGCTGATCGATTAAATGTCGAGTTGCATCACGCGTTAGTAATTCATGGGCGTGTTGACGAACCACGTGCTGCAGGTGGTGGCAGATGACCTCGACCGGTTCTCGCAAGGTGCCTTCGAGAACCTCGGGTTGGTCTTGCAGGCTCGCATCGATCCAGAGGCCCGGACGACCACTGCTCGGATCCATCGCCAGCTTCCCGGCAAGCGAAGCGGGAGGTTGTTGGGGAAACAAGACCAGTAGCCGATCCGGTTCGATATTCCCTGAAGCAATTGGATTCGTGGCCAGGCGAACACGGTACTGGTTGGCAGCTAGTTGCATGTTGTCCCGGATGCGTACTTTCGGCAGTACCATGCCCTGTTCGGCCGCCAGGTCTCGACGTAATTGCATGATTTGAGGAAGCAGGTAGCCACCCCGTTGAGGGTCTGCCAGGCGAATCAAACCGATGCCAATTTCCAGTTCCAGGGGGTCGACGTGAAGAAAGTCTTCAACTGGCGGCTCGGTAATCGTGGGAGATGTCGATGCCGAGGGGGCCGTTGCCGAGGGCGATGCTGCCGGAGTTTCGGTGTCGACTTCATTACGGATCAGCACGATACCTAGTCCCGCGCAGCCAAGTGAGAGGGCAAGTAGCGGGATGGCAGGTAGTTGAGTGAAAATCAAGATCCCCAGGAATCCGGAAGTGATTAACAAAGCCTGGGGATGGGAGAATAACTGTTTTAGGAATTGGCTGGGTAAGCTTGTCGACTCGCTGCTGCGTGTAACCAGCAGGCCTGCCGCCAGGGCAATCAGGAAAGCCGGTAACTGGCTCACAAGGCCGTCACCGATCGTTAGCTTGGTGAACAGTTGTGCGGCCTCCCCCAGTCCCATTCCAGCCTGGAAAACACCAATGATTAAACCACCGACAACATTGGTCAGGGTGATAATGATTCCGGCAATCGCATCACCACGAACGAACTTGCTGGCACCATCCATGGAACCAAAGAAATCCGCCTGCCGTGACACTTCCTGGCGCCGTTGGCCGGCTTCTGCCTGGTCGATCAGGCCTGAATTTAAATCGGCATCAATTGCCATTTGCTTGCCTGGCATGGCGTCCAGGACGAAACGAGCAGTTACCTCACTGATACGCGAGGTGCCCTTGGTGATGACCAGGAACTGGATGACGATCAGGATCGTAAAAATGATCAGGCCGACAATGATACGGTCTCCGGCAACGAAATTGCCGAAACTCTTTATAACGCCACCGGCTGCTTCCATCCCGTGTGTTTGAGCACGGGTCAGGATCAATCGCGTCGAGGCGACATTTAAAACCAGCCGGGCCAGGGTCGTTGCTAATAGCAGCGAAGGAAAGATGTTGAACTCCAATGGAGTTCGTACGGAGATCGTCGTCAGCAGAATGAGAACCGCTATGGTAATATTGGTTGCTAACAAGACATCCATCATCCCGGTTGGCAGTGGAACCAGGATGAACAGAATGCAGGCAATTAAACCCAGCGGAAGAATCCATTCTTGCCACTGTGATAGTCGTGTCATGTTAACCAGGCGGGGGCACGGGTGAGGAAGGATAAGTTGCCGTTATGAAAGCCAGAACAGGCTACTTCAAGAGAGGCGGAGAGTACTGAATCAGTAAGAAACCGTCTAGGTCAGCTTGGGCAAAAAGGGTAATGCAGGGTAAGATAGTTGGCCAGGGGCTAGTTTCGCGTGGCTGTTGACGTGACTTCTGCCACGCAAGATGACACAACGGGGGTTAGGGCCCATGCCAAACCGGCATCCGTGAGATAAAATCACGAGAATTCAATAGCGAGATGATTTCAAGAAGCGTAATGATCTTCCACGGGAGCAAAGCAGCAAGTGGCGAAACAACGTGAAGCAAAATACAACCGGTACCCTGCTTGGGCTCCACGATTCTGGCACGGTATGCGGTTTGGTGGTTGGCTGAAACTGCTAGCTCACAATCGATTTCGCATTCACCCGTTTCGCTTGCCAACTGCCCTGGCGATCACATTGTTCAGCATGTTTAACTCCTTGCTCTATTATTTGCAGCGGCTGGTGTACGGGCGCCGGATTGATCGTACGGAGATTGAGCCTGCTCCGATCTTTATTCTCGGGCACTGGCGGAGTGGGACAACGTTCCTGCATGAGTTGATGGCCCGGGATGATCGTTTAACTTTTTCGAGTTCGTTGCATTGCTTTGCGCCGAGTCATTTTCTCTTCACGGGATGGTTTTTTACCAACCTGGGCGGGTTTCTTTTGCCCAAGCAACGTCCCACGGACAACATGGAAACCGGTTGGCTGCGACCGCAGGAAGATGAATTTGGCTTGTTAGCCATGGGAGCGGCTTCGCCCTACTTCCGAATAGCGTTTCCAAACCATGCAGCTCCGGATACTTGCCTGATTGACATGGTGGATGTACCGGAGAAAGATCTGCGTCGTTGGAAGCGCCTGCTGAAACAATTCATGAAGTTGTTGACCTTTGACAACCCCGGTCGGTTGGTTTTGAAATCACCTCCACATACGGGCCGGCTGGGCGTGCTAAAGGAACTCTTTCCAGATGCATGTTTTATTCACCTGGTACGCAGTCCTTATGATGTGTTTCCTTCGACGAGACGTTTATGGAAATCACTGGACCAGGTCCAGGGCATGCAGGTTCCCAGGCATGATGGATTGGACGAGTACGTGTTCTCGAGCCTGGAACGCATGTACGAGAGTTTTGAAGCCGCTCGCCAGTCGATTCCTGAGAACCAGATCATGGACATGCGCTACGAGGATCTTGTCAGGGATCCACTGGGAAGCCTGCGTGCTGTCTACGACCATTTTGACCTGGGAGATTTTGAGCAGGTGGCGGACAAGATTTCCGGTTACTGTGACGAGCAAAAGGATTACCAGCCGAACCGTTATCATCTCGAGGAAGAAGAAAAAGAAAAAATCCAGCAACGGTGGGGTAAGTATTTCAAGCCCTACGGTTATGCCATGGACGATGATCCGGTAGATTCCTCGTCAGCTTGAGCGAGAGATCGGTAAGCCCGGGTTTCGTGGTTACCGCTTGTCCTGGCATGCTTCGTGGTAGCTTCGAGCGAGTTGCTGGAAATAATCCGGGTGGATGGTCTCCTGTTGGCTTGATTCTCGGAAAAGCTTACGGGCCAGGCCGCGTTCATCTTGAAGCAGGACATTCTTGACCTGGGCTGCGAAGACGATTTCTCCTGCCAGGCTCCCCTGCCCTTTCGTGATTACCTTTGGAACCGTTGTCGTGGCAGGGTCACACTGCAATGCGACGGCCAGTCGACTTCCATCAGTCAGGACAAGATCGCAACGGGAGACGAGTTGCTGTATCTGCCTGGTGGCTACGTTTTGTTGCGAGGATTTCCGCCGCTTAGCTGGCTGGGGATGTCGCGAGCTATCACGCAATTCTTCACGCATCTCTTCATCACTTAAACGCAGGCTGCGTTCGTACTGCCAGCGTTGAAACAGGTAATCGATGAATGCAATCATGACCAGGGAAAAGGCGACTCGTAGGCTGATGGTAAAGACCAGTTGGAACATCATGCTTACCATGGAGTGAGTATCCCGGGTTGGGAGTTGCATGATTTCGGTTCGTTGGCTCCAGAGCCCAAGAGTCACCACGCTGATCACGATTACGGTTTTACAGATTCCCAGGGGGGCCTGGATCAGGTTGCTTGCGGAGATCATTCTCCGCAGGCCCGTGAGAGGTTGAATGCGATTGCCATCCATCGCGATTCGTTGTGGCAAGAAGAGGAACCCAGTCTGCCCCAGGTTGGCTGCGATGGCCACCAGCAGCACGATGGCCATGACAGGTGCCAGACTGCGTCCAATCGAAAGAATGGTCTGTTGCCAGATGTCGCTCGCATGGCTGGTCGTAAAAGATTGCCACGTGGGATTGCTTAACTGCTCGGTGGCATAGTCCGAAAGGAACTGGCCGAACACAGCGCCCGTGATCCAGACGGCCAGTAGGCCCGCGGTCATCACCAGCGCCGAGACCAAATCCTGGCTTTTTGCCACGTGTCCCTGGGCACGTGCCTGCTGACGTCGACGCGGTGTTGCAGGATGCGATTTTTCGGTGAAAAGTTCAGCCATGTTTTACCATCGTGCCAGTTAGGTTGTGGCCGCGTTTCGCAGGACCTGTTGCATGTGTTCCAGCGCCACGACCATCTGATCCTGGAAAATCCAGGCGATGCCACCTACCGAGAAGAGCAGGACAACGAAAAGCAAGAGGGCATTCAGGTTATGCCCAATGGCCATGATGTTTAATTGAGGCAGCGTTCGATTAAGCATGGCGACCGCTATCAACGCCGTCAGCATAGCGAGCAGGATTGGAGCGGTGATCCTGACGCTCAGTTGAAAGGCCAGCCCACCTGTATCTCGCAGCAAGTCAGCCAGTGGCGTCGCTGGGAGAATGGCGCCAGGGCTGACGAACTGGAAACTGTCCAGTAGAGCCTGGACAACCTGGCGGTGTCCTCCCATGACCAGGAATGAGCTGATGCCGATCAGGACCAGTAAGCGTCCATGGATCGTTGTCGTAGTCTCGTCGGCAAGGGTGAATTCACTGAGAGTAATACCACTTACCTGACCGATTAGTTGGCCTCCCATGTGGAGGCCGCTGATGACTAAACGCCCTGACAGCCCGCAGGCAAAACCGAGTAACAGTTCACTCTCGAACATGAATAGGAGTTGACCTGACGCCACGCTCACCAGGTCTCCCCGGATGTAGATCGGGGTCAGCAGGAAAGCAGCCATGGCTGAAAGCAATAACTTGATACGTAGCGACCCGGTAACGAGGCTAAAAGAAGGCAACAGCAAAAGCGTGCTGCTGATCCGGGTAAAGATTAGCAGGAATGGAATCAGCAGCGGAAGTACCGGAGCAGTAATCATGAGTCATCCAGGTGCGCTGTTGTAAAACGGTTGGTACGGTTGAGTTCGGGAAGTAGTTGTTCTTAACCACCACCGATAATGGTGGGTATGTTCGTGATGACCGTACGGGAGAATTCAACCATGCGATCGATAAACCAGGGTAAGCAGATGGTAAGGACGAGGATCATGGCCAGGATCTTGGGGACAAAAGAAAGCGTGTGGTCCTGGATCTGAGTCAATGCCTGAAAAATACCCACCAGCAGTCCGACAGCAGCACCGACGATCAGGATGGGCGCCGCAATGGTCATGGCGGTGATCATCGCCTGTTGCCCCAGTTCCAGTACAGCTTCTTCATTCATGTTGCGTGATCCTGTTTGAGGTGTCTGCGGCCGATCAGGCCATTCATGTCAGGCTTTGCATAAGCATCCCAACGACCAGGTGCCAGCCGTCAACCAGGACGAATAATAGAAGCTTGAAGGGGAGCGAAATCATGGCGGGTGGCACCATTAGCATTCCCATGGAAATCGTGACCGATGCGACGACCATGTCCAGGACCAGGAACGGCAGGAAGATCTGGAAACCAATCAGAAATGCAGTTTTTAGCTCGCTTAAAACATAGGCGGGAAGCAGTACCTGGATCGGGATCTCATCGTAGGTCTCGGGTAACTCCTGCTGGTCGGCAAGGCTTGTCGAGTTAGCTGGCAGGTAGTCATAAAAGAGCCAGACATCGTCCGTGTTGCCAGCCATGTCAATCTGCTTGCCCATGAAATGAACCAGCGGTCGTTTTCCCCGGCGCCAGGCCTCCTGCCCATCAATAGTTTTTTCTGAATAAGGTTGGATTGCCGTTTCGTGGACCTCTTTCCATACCGGACTCATGACCAGTAGTGAGATGAAGACAGCCAGGGAAGTGAGAACCTGAGTCGGAGGTAGTTGGGCTGTTCCCAACGCCTGCCGCAGGATCCCCAGCACAACGACGACACGTACGAAACAGGTTGTCATCAACAGAATGGCGGGGGCCAGGCTCAGTACGGAGAGCATGAGCATCACCTGGATGCTGTTCGTGAGTCCGGCAGGTGTTGTCCAGCGACTGGATTGTTCCCAGAGGCTTTCATCCCAGGAGGGCTTTGGTTGGGCCGGGCTGGTTTGGTCGTCACCATCAATAGCCGCTTCGATCGATCCGGGAGCAGTCGCTGGAAGCGTACTGTTTTTATCAATAGCAGATGTCGACGTTGGTGTGACATCCGCCAGGCTGGCGGATTGCAGGCATGCCAGTGAACATAAAACGACTAGCGGCCAGCCGGCCAACGCCCGGGTCTTGTTTCGTAACGGCGGTAATGAGACAGGTTGCTTCATCCAGTCCTGGCCCGTAAAGAGGATTCTTGGTCATGGAACGGCGACAAGGAATCTTGCGTTCCTTGGTTTCCACTGTATTGGTCCAGGACCTGTTGGAATGTTTGACGTAGATGGTTTGATTGTTTCTTGTGGCAGAGTGCTACCAGGCGTTCCACTTCGTCCCGGTCCGTAATCTCGGTGATGGTGTCAACCTGGTTAGCATTGACTGAAAGCATCACGAGTTTGTTACCGACCTGCACCAGTTGCATCCATTGTCGCCCGGCCAGTGGCATGCGCCCTAGCACCTGGGCTGCCTCGGTTGGCAATGGCGACCAGCGGCGTTGATTGGCACTGCGTGTCAGCCAGACCACCAGGAAGAATGCTGCCAGCACAATAAACAGGGCACTCAACACGGTCGTCATGGCTCGGGTCGATCCCCGTGTCGACGCAGGAAGCTGTTCGTCACTCGAACTGCGCACGCGTGATGGTTTTCGGAGCGCTAATGCTTGCTGTTGTGCCGGATTGGACTGTGCCGGGTCGTGAGTGGCTGCTGACCTGGCGTCGCTGCTTTCACCAGGCGTAAAGAAACGCAGGGGATGTGACGACTCCGCATCAGTGTTGCTTTCGGTCGCCAGGTCGGTTGCCTGCGCTAGAAGCGCGGAGCTGAGGCATGCAACTCCACACCAGGCAATCGCGGAGGCAAGTACGCGAGGCAAAAAGTGGTGGTGATGGTAAGTCGTAGACAACATGGTTTTCCGCTGGTGTTGTTGGTTCAATTCGGCAAGGTTAGGCCGATCGACGTAGCGTGTTGGTAGCCAGGTGAATAATCCGAATGCATAGTTTGTTGTCACGAACCAGCAATTCACCCTGGCCAATAAAATCGTGCTGGATATACAGGTTCACGGGATCCACTGCTGCTTGCTTGAGCATGATCCGTGACCCGCGTTTCAATTCCTGCACGATCTCAGGATCGAGTTGTTGATGGCCAAGTTCAATGGAAATAGTCAAGCTCTCAGAAGCTTGCCTGGGGATTGTTTGTTGTGAGTGCGCAATCGTGACGTGGTTAAAGTCCGGGAGGTTCAGGGGGGCGTAATTCTCGTCAGGAGAGTTGCTGGGCGGGAGGTTAAACTCAGTAGCGACAGGTTCCTGTTGTCCGCTGTCAGGTGGAGCGGAATTTTCCGGGTTGGTTGGCGGCGCATGGCGACCCGATAATGCCTCCTTGGGTTGGGAGTCGTTGAAAGGGTCCGTCATGAACTACAAGTCCCGTGTGAATGAAATCAGTGGGCTATCGTGAAATAAACGACCTGCCTGAGATACTGCTGCAGGCGGGTAGGCAAAGTTTTTTAGAGAAGGACAGGAAAAGGTGGGGAGTAATCCGGATGTAATTCCGGGAATGGGCCGCTACTTGTCGCCAAAAATGGCATTTGAATCAAGATCAACTCAGCGGCGAGTGCCTGCCTGCCTGCAATTCCAGTGTCCTGGGGCTACCTGGGAAGGGTGTGTAGATCGCACCCGGTTTATAAGGCCGTGGATGCTAGCATGAGATAGTCAGGCGGTCGCGGCAAACCGGGAGTTGGCAGGCCACTGGATTTCACCTCGAGTCATCAGTTGGGTTGTGGCTTTGATGACCAGGTTTTGAGCGGTCGTAATGTCTTGAAGACGCAACGGACCAATCTGTTCCATCTGTTGACGCAGGCGTTTGTTGTCACTGGCTGGCAAGGGATCTGTGATCCGATTCATGAGTTCCGGAGATGCACCCATGAGAGCGAGCAGCAGGAGTTGTGGTTCGACGTTCTGCAATACTTTTGCGAGGTCGTCGGGACCGAGTTCCGACAACTGATCAAAGTGAAGGTGATGGTCCTGTGGAGAGGTGGGAGTGACCGAAGTGTTTACCTGGGGGGGTGTTTCCTTGGTTGTGTTGTCGGGCAACGTGTCGGCTGACTGTGGTTGCATGCGTCCTGCTTGGTTGGCGAGCTGTTTCTCGCGGTCTTCAATCTTTTCCAGCAGCGTTTCCATTCGGGGTGAAATTCCGGGCTGTTGATCGCGCAGGAAATCGGCCAGTTTTCGACGATGCTTACCTGCAAGTTGATCTTTCGAGGCACTCCCGGAAGATTGATTTCCCAGCAGTCTTTGGCGATCTTGTGAGGACATGTTTTTCAGTAGCTGTTGCCGGTGGTGCGCATCGGCCTGCTTGAAGATGGCCTGGACAGCCAGTAGTCCCGCAGCTGATTCTGAACGGGAATGTATCTTTCTGGCGAAAAGGCGTTCGAGTTCCTGTTCAATATTATGAATCACCTTGGGGTTGGTGTTTTCCAGGCCGATCATGCGTTGCAGAATTTGGTTCTGTAGTGAATCTGTAAAATGCACCAGGACTTGCATTCCCTGGCTCGGTGGCAGATGCGACAGGACTACCGCGATGGTTTGTGGATGTTCCCAGCGCAGCAGGTCACTAAGCGTTTCGGGTTCAGCCTCATGCAAGAAACGGAATGGTTGTTCGGGTTCAGCGGGCAGTCCCGGATCGACGTCAACCAGGTCATCGGTTCCGGTTAGCTTGTCTGCCAGGGAAGGGTCGATTTCAACCCCGCTGGCAGGACTGTTGCTCTGTAGGAATTCCTCGATAACCTGGGATGTTTCGAGGCGACTGATTTCACCGAGATCCAGCGCTGCATTACGGACTAACTGTGCTTGTTCGGGTGTCATCTGGTCGAGGAGTTGGTCCGCTGTTTCCTGGTCCAATGCGGTGATCAGGACGGCTGCTTTTCGGATTCTCTCAGGTAGAGCACTCATGGGAGTCGTGTTTTCTTTAACAGGGTGAAGTGGGGTAGGCAGATGGTTGGCAAGTGGAATTTGCTGACGTGTCAGGCAGCATCGTCAAGCCAGTGCTTAAGGACATCAACGGCGTTGTCGGGACTTTGACGCACTCGATCAGTTAATTGGAACCGTAGTTGATCAGCAGCCGGATCGTCAGGTTCTGGTGTGCTGGGTGTGTCGGTTACGACAGCAGGGCTGGGAGGGTTGTCCGCGGTTTCCTCGCTTTCGACTAGAGGTTCTGGTCGGGGCAGATTAACCACGGGACTTTTCTTGTAGACCTGCTGGATTACCAGGCTTGCTCCGATAATTGCGAACATGATCCAGCCCAGCCACATCCAGGGTGCTTCTGTAAGCTGGGCCAGCAGATCACGATTGCCAGCCACCTGCTTTCCCACTGCGATCGATTCTGCGGAAGTGTGGACATGAACAACGGCCGAAGGGGTGGGCAATTGTGGTGATGTGGGCACCTGCAGGATTTGCACGACCCGTGATCTAAGAGCCTGTGCCGTCATGGGTTGATCGAGAGCCTCCTCGGTTTGCTGTGCATAATCAGCAGGAAGTGTGATCGAGGCGACGATATGTTGTGGAGCCAGTACCGAAGTTGGCGTCTCCGTGGTGTCGGTAGCCCCCGCTTGTGAAGCTGCGGGGATCCGTGACCTGGTTTCTTCGCGGAACTCGTCCAGGTAGTTCAGGGCTACGTAGATTTCTACGTTAACATCGGGTACTTGCGTGGCCAGTTCCGAGCGGACGCGGTCCTGGTAAAGTTGTTCGAAATGGCGTTTGCGAAGTGCGTAAGGATCTTCGCGGCTAGTGGGTTCCTCTGGATCTCCTCCGAAGACGCGTCCGGAATTGAGATCCAGAACCGTTACCTGGTCGCTGGCCAGTCCTGCATAGCAGGCAGCAACGGCGTTACGAATAGCATGCGCCTTGTGACTGTCCAGTCGCAGGTCTCCTGTTGGTTTAACAGCCGCCAGTGCGGTTGTTTCACGCCGACCACGAAGCCCCTTGAGTTGTATTTCGTCTTTGCGAACAGTGACATCTTCAATGAACTTCATCGTGGCCAGCATGCGAGATAGCTGCTTTTCTTCAGCATGCTTGATCTTGAGATCCTTGACATGCCGTGGTTCCCAAAGACTGCTGTTCTTAAGCGCCAGGTCAATGTCAGCATTCAGGGTGTCGGCTTCGATGACACCCTGCAAGGCGGACAGGTAAGTAGGCTTTTGTTCGCGTGGCACACGTACCTGGGAGGCATTGATCTGCCAGTCAGCAAGGCCGGCTGTTGCAAAGGCCTGTTCAATTTGTACCAGTTCGGCAGAAGTGAATTCGCGGCCGGAGAAAAGTTCTGTGTAGGGTGGCGTGGGGGTTTGCCAGACCAGGGCCAGGCTGACCACGGCTACTACCGGCAAGGCGATTGCCAGCCAGCGCTTTGCCGGTGGCAGCAACGAGTTGGTACCGGTGAATTGTGCGGCAATGTTGCCCAGGAAGCCCATTCGTGAATTTCTCTTTAGCCGTGGCTGGAGTGAAAGAAACGCTTGTGGTTGGTATTGCTTGCGAAAAACATCTAGGAGTGAATGATTTGCTGAAGACCGGCAGCTGTGTTCCGTCAGGCCGCTGCTTGCATCGCCTGGACGGGGAACGTGATGGTAAAGGCAGCGCCACCTTGGGGACAATTGCAGGCGTCAATTCGCCCGCCGTGTAACTCAATGGCCTGTCGGGCTACGGTGAGCCCCTGTCCCCTGCCCTGCCCCTTGGTCGTGTAATCGGCATCAAATAACTGGCTGCTTTTGTTCGTGTCGATACCATGGCCACTGTCCGCAATCTCCAGTTCGACGCCAGCGGGACCGTCCCACGACGTGATCTGCAACAGGCCCTTGTTCGGCATGGCATCCAGCGCGTTAAGAACCAGGTTTACAAGTGCATGCCGTATCAACCGGGAATCTGCCTGTATCCGAGTGGATGTGGGGATATCCAGCTCGACGGTAATCGCCTGGGATGACAGTCGAGACTGCAAGGAATCACAGATCTCTTGCACGAGTGGCGAAAGTTCCAGCCATTGCAAACCAGACGGCTTGCTACTGAAACTGATCAAGTCGTGGAGGTTGGTACTCATAACAAGTTTCTTTCACTGGCGAGCGAATGAACGGTTACCCGGTGACCGACGTTTCCTGGAGAATAAGTCCTGAAAAACGGTCTAAAGCGAGGGACTTGTAACGTAAATTGCCAGTGAACGTCAATCCGCATTTGAACGGCCACCCAATCTCCAAGGGCTGGCAGTCAGAGAGCGACAGCTCGTCGCCCTGGTTGAGAGAACGACTGAAGTGCTATCAGTTTTCTTCGCCCTGGGGCCAGGGAGCGGGAAAGTGCGGTTCTTCAGCCACGACGCCGGTAATCTGTTCCATGATCCAGGTATCGAGATCAGCCAGCATCTGGGTGTCGAGTTCGTTACCACACGGGTATTGCCGGATGGATGCCTGGAGACCGGCAATGTGAAAGAGTCTTAATTCTTCGCAGGCAGTGTCAATCGAATAATCGCTGGAGTCACGGCATTGAGCCAGGAAGATAGGTAAATTACGGGCCTGCTTCAGGCATCGTAAAGGAGCTTCACCTTGTGGGAACGGACCACCGATGGAAACGGCACCGGCAAATCGATCAGGATGGTTCAAGGCCATTCGCAGGGCCATCGTTCCACCAGACTGGAAGCCGGCCAGGAAGATGCGCCGGGTATCCAGGTGGAATTCTTCCCCGGCCATTTCAATGGAATCAAGAATGCGATGTTCCGCCAGGAAAATTTCACGTTGGGTTTGTTCCCAGCGAAAGCTGGCTTCGTTACCACGGTTGGAAACGGTGCCGCGTGTTGCCACGCCAACGTAGTTTCTCATGCTGATTAAAGGCATTACCTGACGCAATTGATACTCGTTACCCTCGTCACCATGCAACCAGATCAGTAGCGGATAGGCGTAGTTCTTCTCGTAATGTAAAGGAGAGAAGAGAGAGTGCGGGGGACCGCCGGATGCCAGGTGTGCCGAGATCGTAGTCGCATCATTCGGAGAACTACTTGCCGACGTGGTCTCAACGGGCAGGTCACTTAACTCGAGACGATTCATTCAGGATGCCTGTGACATGTTGATTTTTTTGAGCGTTCGATTGATGAATCGTTTTTAAGTCACCCTTGGGCGCGTGTCAATGTCAAAGGCCGAAGCGATCGACTCGGACAACAGAAACGGGTTGGGCTATTAAAGACGCGCGCAGAGAGGCGCAAGGAAAGTGCTATCACTTTGTCCGCGCCGTCTCTCTGGGACGATCAAAAACGGTCACTGATCGACGTTCGTGGTGCAACCGATTGAAAGGTTGGTTGATCGCATGAAGGATCCGGTATTACTGGATCTTCAGTCGCTCTCGAGCAAGTCTCCCATGGTTTTGACCAGTTGCTTGACAGCATCGACACTATGCTGGAAAGCCGCTTGCTCCTGCTCGTTTAGATCGATTTCGATGATTCGTTCAACGCCTTGCGATCCGAGGATGGCCGGCACGCCGACATAGTAGCCACCAACACCATATTCCTGGTCACAGTAAGCGGCGCAGGGCAGGAGTCGTTTCTTATCTCGAACGATAGCTTCCACCATTTGTGTTGTGGCGGCGGCCGGTGCATAGAAAGCGCTGCCAGTCTTCAGTAGACCGACGATTTCTGCTCCACCCTGTCGCGTTCGCTGGACGATTTCTTCAAGCCGTTCCGAGCTGATCAATTGAGTAATAGGAATGCCGCCGACGGAAGTGCAACTGGGTAAAGGTACCATCGTATCGCCATGCCCTCCGAGCAGGAGAGCTGATACGTCTTCCACGCTGACTCCCAGTTCCATGGCGAGGAAGGTTCGGTAACGTGCTGTATCCAGCACGCCTGCCTGTCCCAACACACGCTCAGGTGGGAATTCACTAACCTGCAGTGCCCGTTGCACCATCGCGTCCAGCGGGTTGCTGACGACGATCAGGATGGCATTTGGGCTAGTTTGCTTGATTTCAGCAGTCACGGCGGACATGATGCGTGCATTCGTACTCAGCAGGTCATCACGACTCATGCCAGGCTTACGTGGGATTCCGGCGGTGATGACAACCACGTCACTGTCTGCAGTTTCTTCATAACTGGTCGTGCCGATAATGTTGGCGTCGAAGCCAACGATCGGTGAGGCTTCCATCAGATCCAGCGCCTTGCCGGCGGGCATGCCTTCGCTGGCAGGAATATCGACCAGCACAATGTCTCCCAGTTCCGCTGCGGCACACCAGTGAGCAGTCGTGGCGCCCACGTTGCCGGCTCCGATAATTGTAATCTTGCTTCGCCTCATGAGATGCTTTCCCCCAGGTCTGGTTGGTTGTGTTCCGGGAACCGCAGTTGCAGGTAATACGGCGGCCATGGAGTGGATACCTAGGAATATGGTCCCGCAGCCGCAGACGTCAAGTAGGTGTCACGATTTGTTAGCGAGAAGTCCGTCCAGATCCTGTGAAATTCGTGGGATTCAGGATGAGGACGTTGGCTCTACTTCGGTTTCCTGGGACGGTCCCGCTAATTTGCCCAGGGATTCCATGGCGTCCGCTTCCTGGTGCCGCTTGAGAGTTGTTTGGCTGAATTCCTGGTCCGCCCGACTGTTTCTCCAGAGGAGAAGCCAGATGACGACCAGGGCCAGGATGAAGATTACTGCGAACAAACTGCTGAGATAAGGGTTGCGGCTCTCCTCGGACAGGATCACTTCCGGGATGCTGGCGATGAACACAGGACTCAATTGTGTCCTTTGCTGTTGCTCATCGGAAACGAATTCCGTCTGGTAACTCCAGAGCTTGAAGAAAAAACCGTGGATACGTACGTTGGCTCGCAGCAGGTCCTGGTTCTGGTTGCCCGCGGCCAGTTCCTCATTCATTTTCTCTAGTGCCGGGGGCAGTTCTCGAACGCAGACGTTAACCGGGTAACGATTCTCAAAAACGGGGGCATCCTGGTCACTGGAATCGCGTTTGATCTGTACAGATTTTCCGCCCAGTGAAACGAACATGTCCACCTGGTAGTAATGGTCCAGCCCGAATCGCTGCTGGATTTCCGGATCCTCGACAAGGATCCGTGTGATTCGTCGAGCAGTTCCCTCGAGGGTAAAGAGTTGCCCCTGGGATTCCCGAGGTTTGCGCAGTAGCCCGGCAATTTTCAGCGTCTTGGGATGGGCCCCGGCCAGCTTTGCTCCCGCGGGGTCAGCCACTGCTTTCAGCAGTTGGAAGAAACATTCCCGTTCGTCCCCGATGAATTCACGTCGTGTTTGTCTCGTGATGCGAGAAAACAAGCCGATGTCCACTCCCCGGTTTGCCAGCAGTACGTGATGCTGTGTAATGCCCTGGGACGGAATGGCTTGATCGGGGAGCCAGGCAATACGAGGTGTTGCAAACCAGAATTCCTGCCCCTGCTGTCCTGCCGGTCCAGCTTTCAGGAACAGGCCTGAAAGCTCAGCACGTTCATCCAGCGTTTGTCCAGGTTTCCAGGCTTCCGGGTAACGTCGCGTGAAGATAATCGCCGTATGGGATGTTCCCGTGACATCAAGATGGACACGGTAGTAATGATCGAACTGTACGAGCTCAGCAGCTTCCTTCACGAGCGTGATCTTTTCAATCTTCCTCGCCCGGCCGCGCAGACGAAAAACCTGCAGGCGATAGGAGTCAGGCTCCTCGATCATTGCCGGCCACGGAACCATCTCCTGGCTCCAGCGATCGAGAGTCTGGAGATTGTCTTTTTCCAGGTTCAGGAGAATCTTGGTTGTCGTGTCTTCCGCCTCGGGAGACCAGGGTGATCCATCATCGAGGAAACTTAAATGGCTGTTGTCGAGGCCGTAGATTTTCAGCAGTTGCCGTGGTGTGACGGCCGCTCGGCTGGGTGGCCGCGGTGAACGTCCGGATTTTTTCCAGGGGAGTTCTTCGGGAGAGTCGCTGTCAGGGGATGGTTGCGCCGGTTGTTGACTGGGCTGGACCGGATGCGCACTGAGCAGCACGATTCCCATGGCCAGCAGGCAGACACATCCGGTAGCCGGAAATGTCCACCCGTTGCTGGTGACCAGCCACTGTAGATATTTACGCATCCGGAGGATCTCCTGGAGGGGGGGCGGTCGCTTCTGCGGCCTCACGAGAACTTTCCTCGGTCAACTTTCGCAAGG
Organism: Planctomycetota bacterium; assembly: GCA_036124135.1. Taxonomy (GTDB): domain Bacteria; phylum Planctomycetota; class Planctomycetia; order Pirellulales; family Pirellulaceae; genus JAZADA01. Next base: position 20,317 of record JAZADA010000033.1, read on the forward strand.
CATCGAGGGTATTGAGTCCAATCTGGTCAGGTGGGATTTGGCCCAGTGCTGTGGGTACCTGCTGGTCAATAGAATGAGCCACCGTAGCAGCGTTATCCCATTGGCTTCGCCAGTAAGCGAAAAAGGCAAGTAGGATGGCCAGGCTGATGGTGCTGCCGAAGATCATCACCAGGTGCCGGGACGTTAAGCGTGAAGATGGCGGTGCGGTGACACGTGCCGTTTGCTGCCAATCTGGTGACCTGGCCAGGATCAGGGGGGCCGAAAAGGACGATGTTGCCGTTGAATAAACCCAGGACTTGAAAAAGTAACCCGTGAAGCTGGCTTTTTCTCGCAGGCTGGCCGTGCGTCGATCTACGTCCTTGTCGGGGATCGCCGGAAAATCTGCTGGTGTGCCGAGGCAATAGATAATCACGGGTTGCTCCGGACCGCTGTTCGGTTTCACGGTGAAGACCGAGTACTCTGAAATCCCCAGGATGTTTCGAGGAGCACGCACCCGGTAGGCCTGGCGTATCTCGCCATGCAGCGTAACCAGCTTTCCCCGGTAATCTCGCCCCTGGCTGTCCAGTTGCAGGAAATCGACATCCGCCGTGGAGGCTTGCTTGATTTGAGCAGGCGTCGCCTGCTGTAGTTTTTCGAACAGTCGAAACCAGATGGAGTGTTCCGAACTGCGGAACAACGTGTGATCGCGAACATCCTGCAAGGCAATGTAGTCCAGGGTGGACTGCACCTGGAGCAGTGCTTGTTGCTGATCGGAGGTGAGTTTTTCTTGCCGGGCGATCCGGGTGAATCCGACGGCCAGGGGACCCTCCCAGAACTCCTTGCTGTGTTGCAGGATGTCCAGCCAGTTTTTCTTTTGTAAGTCGCTGAGGTCCGTGTTGAATTTCGTTACTTCCAGGAACGCTTTCTCGTAATAGTTGCTCCAGCCGGCGTCAAGCTTTTCTCGCAAGGAAGGCCAGCTCGTCGTCCTTTCTGCATCCAGGACGGTTTCTTCACGCGAGGTTTTCAAGACCCCGTCCAGGAGTTTTCGCTCCCGCGAGTCAAGTGTAGCGGCCAGGGTTTCCCACAGGTCCTGCTGCGTGTGCTGATAGTCTTCTTCCTGGAACTGTGCTGACGCCAACCAGTTCAAGGGATCACGCAGTTGATCACCGCGTGATACGGGGGGCTGCCTGGTGGGAGTTGGTGGAGTGACTTTTTCTACCTGCGAGGCAGGTTTCGACGAGGTCCACATCCAGCGGTAGAGCTGGGGGTCACGAACCCTCTCGATCATGACCAGCACGAGCATGAAGACAAAGACCATTGCCATGATCTTGAGTTGCACTCTCCGGGCAAAGTAATTGGGTGGTGGCTTGAGATGGCTGCCTGAAGGCTCATCATCGGGAGGTTGCTGGCGGAAATCGATCATAAGGACCTGGCGTGGCTCCGAAACCAATGCGCCTGAAGCGTGATTGGTTTTACCGGGAATTCTAGTCTCTGGGGGTATCCTAACATTGTAGTCTGGGAGAGTACCGTGTCGGCAAGTCCGATTTACGTCGGGAAACGGGTTTACCAGGCGGTTTTTTGAGCACAGCCGTTTTTGCGGTCGAACATCCTAATTGTCCAACTGCCGCTCGCTTTCCCTGTGGACGGCAGAGGACGGTCTGGAATGGATTCAGGGATCTCGCATAAAGCAGAAATGCCCCTTCGTGGGGCCCTGGTGGCAAGTCGGAAAAGGCTGGAATTCCAGTGGTCTTTCAGCGGGTGGCTTGCTGCGCATTGGAAGACTTTATAATCTATAACTTGTTACCTGGAGCTCGCTTCCCCCAGGATTCGTTGAGGCTTTTTTCCCGGTTAAAAGTTGGTTGGCGGGAATCTGGCGAAGAAGTGTGATGGAACGCACGGCGATGAAGGCGGGAGCGTGTTGCAGTTTTTTCGAGGTCCCCCTGGAATCATCTGCGGGGTCCCTCGAGGCGATAGGTTCCGGAGAGGTCACTTGGTCTTGCCTGATCGACCTCCAGGTGTTTCACGCATCGCTGGAGCCCGCCCGGAAGTTGGCCAGAGATAGCTTTGTCACGATCGTACTACTAGGATGGAAGTCATGATGAAAAACAGCTCGCGTCTGTTTCTTGGGATCCTGCTTTGCAGTGGTCTGTCAGTAGCATGGAACGGTCAGGCTCGTGCAGAAGAGCCCTATGTCCAGTTTCTCAATGCGCTCAGGGAAAGTCGCTATTTCGACATGGCGGAGCAGTATCTTGCCGGGTTGGAACAAAATGCCGAGGTGTCCGCCGAGTTTAAGACGCGGTTGCCCTACGAGCACGCGGTCACGTTGATCCAGGGTGCGACCACGATTGCCAACTACGATGCCCGCGGGAAACAGCTCGATCGTGCAGAACAATACATCAAGGAATTTGTCAGTAAAAATGCTGGACATTCCCTGCAGGTGCAGGCCAATAAACAGCTGGGTAACTTGCTGCAGTTACGTGCCAGTGGTGGCGTGAGGTTGGCTAATTCTCCTGGCAAGAGTGGGCGCAAGGCCGAGCTACTGAAAGCTGCCCGGGCTCAGTACGAAGAATCTCACAAGGTCTTCCTGGAAAGCAAGGAGACTGTCAAGAAACAATTGGAAGGAATGAAGGCTGCCCTGGATCCCAAGACCCAGGGGAAAGAAATTGCCCGGCGTGATGAGTTGCGGAAGGATTACCTGCAACTCCAGTTGCTTGCCGCAATCACGCTCGAGGAAACTGCAGATACGGTAGATCCTGCGGATGCAGACTACAAGAAAATCCTGGCTGACGCAGCCAAGCAGTTTGATGATATTTATACCAAGTATCGTTCCTTGAACGCCGGCGTCTATTCCCGTGTTTACCAGGGACGTTGTTACAAGAAGATGGGGCAGTTTAAGGACGCCCTGGGCTACTTCTCGGAAATCCTGCAGCAACCGGATAATCCCGCCTTTCGTGACGTTAAAACCCTGACGCTCGTTTTAGCAATCGAATGCTGGCTGGATAAATCACAGAAGAAATACAGCGAGGCAGTGCAGCAGGGAACCGAGTGGGTTGAAGACATGCGGCCCAACGAGACGTCCCAGCCCGATTGGCTCAAGATGCGATTGTTGCTTGCGGAAGCAAATCTTTTGTACGCCGAGGAGTTAGCGGCCAAGAATCCTCGTGACAAACAGGTGCGTCGTTCCCAGATCGAGGCGCGTAAACTGGCCCGAGATGTGGTCCGCTTTTCCGGGGACTACCAGGAACAGGCGCGTGCCCTGCTGGCCCGCTTGCCCGGGGGTGACAACACCGAGATGCCCGAGGAGGAGCCGGAGAACTTTGCCGAGGCCAAGGATGCCGCCAAGGAAGCAATTGATGGCTGGCAGACTTCCAAGCTCGTCTTGAAAGTGCTGCCCGGGCGAATCCAGGAAGAGACCAACGCGGAAGTAAAACAGGAGCTTCAAAAGCAGTTGGCAGAGGCGGAGAAAAAGGTGGGGACCAGCTTGCATCGAGCAGTTGAGCTTTACCGGCTGGCGATCAGCATGGTTGACGACGAGACCCCGGTCGGTGACGTGCAGACTGTTTATTACTACATGGCATTCTGCTATTACCAACTCAAGGAATACTATGACGCTGCCATGTTGGGTGAGTTCCTGGCCAGGCGTTACCCCGACAGCACGGGCGCCACGCAGGGAGCGAAGATTGCCTTGTCGGCCTATCACCAGTTGTTGCTGTTGAAAACCGATCCCCGGGAACGTGCTTTTGAAAACGGTCGCCTGTCTGCGGTGGCCCAGTTCATGGTCGAGAATTGGCCCGATGCCCCGGAAACGATCGATGCCCGTATCAAGTTGGTTCCGGAACTGTTGAAATCCGGTAATGTGACGCAGGCAGTTACCTACGTGAAAGCCTTGCCAGAAAAACATTCTTCCCGAGCAGACATGGAACTTCGGATAGGCCGTGAGGTGTGGCGCCAGTTCCGATCCCAGGCCAAGCAGCTGCGGACGTTGCAGGAAGAGTCACCCGGTTCTGATGAATTGGCCACGCTGAAGAAACAATTGACCGATAACCGGGAATTGGCAGCTGAATACCTGAATGCCGGCTTAGGCAGACTTGATGAGACAGCCCAGCCCAGTGCTGCCCTGGCACTTTCTGTGTTGGCATTGAGCCAGTACCACGTCGAGGCGGGTACCCCGGGAAAAGCGCTTCTCCAGATCCAGAAAGACAAGACAGGTGTACTGGCAATCGCTCAACGGCCGATTGCTGACGGGACCGCTCTGTTTGGGAGTGAAGCGATGTTCCGTCGTTATGCCCAGGATTCCCACATGCTGGCCTTGCGTGCCTACATTGGTACCCTGCCCACCTCGGAGACGCCGGATAAGAATATTCAGCAAGCCAAGGATGTCATGGCCAGCCTCAAGACGGTAGTCGGTAGCTCCGCAAAGGGAAATGAAACCCTCGTTGCTATCTATTACAGCCTGGCTCGTGACCTGGAATCGCAGTTGGCCCTCAGCAAGACGGAGGCTGCAAAGAAAACACTGGCCCAGGGTTTCCAAACATTCCTGGATGAAGTCGGTAGTAATTCCAACGAGTTTAATGTCAAGAACTGGGTGGCCGAAACACTCTATGGACTAGGGAAAGGATTCGATACGAATGCCAAGGCGCTGACCGGGGAAGCCAAGCAGTATTACGGGAAGTCGATCAAGGCCTACGAGGCTATTGTGAGCACGGCTAAGTCGAATCCGGGATTCCTGCATTCCGATCCGGCACAGCAGCAACGACTGTTGCTGAGCCTGAAGCTCCGACTGGCCAAGACGAAGCGACAATTGCGAGATTTCCAGGGATCACTCGACCTGTTCCACGAGATCCTGGTTGCCAAGGGAACGATGCTGGATGTGCAAATTGAAGCGGCACGTACCTACCAACTTTGGGGCGACGATATCAAGCTTTCCAGTACCAAGCGACAACAGCAATACCTGAAGGCTATCTCTGGATCGCATCTTGATGCAAAGACAAAGCGAAACACGGTCTGGGGATGGAACCAGTTGGGGAAGATTACCGGTCGGTACTTGCCCAAGTTCCAGGACCAGTTTTACGAGGCGCGGTACAACATGGCCGTTTGTAGGTACAAGTACGCTTTGCGTAAGACCGCGAAATCAGCTGATCGAAAAAAATATATGCGTTATGCAAAAATGGAAATCATGAACACGCACCAGCTCTATCCGGGCATGGGCGGTAAGTCATGGATGACGCGCTATAACAGCCTGCTGGTTAAAATCCAAAGAGAACTTGGAGAAAAGACAACGGGGTTACCCAAGAAGGCAACCTAGAGAACTCGTGTAAATACTGGAAAATTCGTGTTCACTGGTTTTAATTTAAAGGCCTGGCGGACTACAATCGTGTTTCTGCGAACAGCGACTGCAAAGGCGCTGGATCGAAGTGATTAAGTAAAGGAGAGTTTGATGAAAAAGTGGACCTTGTTGCTGGTGGTCACGATGCTCAGCCTGGTGGGCATGTCCCGTGATTTGTCCGCACAGGTTGCAGACCAGATCTACCTGGGCAAAGGCGCTCCAGTCCGGGGAGTCATTACCAAGATGACTGCAGCTGAAATTACGGTCACTATCAATACGCTTGACCGCAAGTATGCGGTGAATGAGATCCAGCGTGTTTCGTTGGCAGAAGCGCCGGCAGGTTTGCAGATGGCACTGAGTGCGATCCGCAGTCGACGTATTGAAGAAGCGAAAACCGAACTCGACAAGATGGATGCCGGTGCAATCAAGAACAAGTACGTCAAGCAAGAGGTCCTGTTTTCCCAGGCCTACTGCGCAGCACGACTGGCACTGCTGGACCAGTTCGACATTGGCAAGGCCGGTGGTTTA
>JAZADA010000034.1:0-11153 GCA_036124135.1 Planctomycetota bacterium
GCTACCCGAATCGGAGTATCGCCGCGGCAACGATTCCTGGCACGGTTACAGCTCCAGCACCCCCGTCACGGATGGGAAACACCTCTATGTCTTCTTTGGCAAGTCCGGAGTGTACTGCCTGGACCTGGAGGGGAAGCAGGTTTGGCGAGCCACGGTTGGCAGTGGCACGAGAGGCTGGGGTTCTGCAAGTTCCCTGCTGCTGCACAAGAACCTGGTCATCGTGAACGCCAGCGTGGAAAGCCAGGCCCTCATCGCCTTTGACAAAACCACGGGCAAGGAAGTCTGGGGGGTCAGTGGAATTCGCGGTTGCTGGAATTCACCAATCATCGTCAACCTCCCTGGTGATAAGGCTGAACTGGTCATCTCGATCCCTGAGAAAGTTCTCGGTTTTGATCCCGCCACGGGAAAAGAGCTCTGGGACTGTGATGGTATTCCAGATCGCGGCTATGTCTGCCCCACGGTCGTCGCTCACGAGGGAGTCGTCTATGCAATTGGTGGTCGTTCCAATACCGCGTTGGCCGTGCGTGCCGGAGGTAAAGGCAACGTCACCGACAGCCACCTGCTCTGGAAAACAAACAAGGGATCCAATGTCTGCTCACCGGTCTACTACGAGGGGCATCTCTACTGGGTCCATGAGCGTTCCGGGACGGCCAATTGCCTGGACGCCAAAACGGGCGAGGTGAAATTCCAGCAGCGCCTGGAACCACGACCCGGAATTGTCTATTCCTCGTCGATTATTGCCGACGGAAAGTGGTTCTGTGTTTCACAGCACAACGGAACCTACGTGATGGATGCAAAACCAGCCTTCAAGCTGCTATCGCACAATGCCTTCAACAAGGAATCCAGCCGTACCAATGCCTGTCCGATCGTCCACAACAACCAGTTGTTGATCCGTTCTGACAAGTTCCTTTACTGCATTGGAAACTAGGAATCGGTCGCATCAGCCGCTGGCTTCGTGGACTTACTGCGCCCTCGTTTTTTCTTACGACTAGCGCCTGGTAACCGCCGACGAAACGCACGGCTTTTGAGTGCCACCAGGCAAACCTCCTGGCGATTGTAACCAAGCTGCCGAACCCGCACATGCTGGTATCCCCAGTCACGGACTCGCTGTACATACTGGCCAATCTCGCTGGCCAGTTCCCATTGCATGAGCTTGAGCGTTACGATCATCCCCAGGATACGGACGCTGTCATGCGTGACAATCGCCTCGAGGCTGTCCAGCGTATACTGTGGGGCCACGTTCATATCAGCCATCAACCAGCGAAAATTCTTGAACTCACGCCGCTTCATATCCACGGGTCGTTTCTGCAAGTGAGTAAACTTTGCATGCTCAAGCAGCATGGGATCCATTTCAGCGGGATCAATTCCAACCACTTCCAGGCCATGGTCCAGCAGGGCCTGGCACGAACCTCCCGGAGAACTCCCGATCTCCACGCAGCGGTCTCCCGGCCGGACAGGAATCCGGGACCAGCGCAGGGCCTCTTCCATCTTCAGGTAAGCGCGGCTGACCGCGTATTCGGGCAACTCGACAGGGCACATGCCTCCCGGCCAGCGTGAGGCAATGGAATTAGCCTGGTGATATCCAATCCACCATTCATCAGGTTCCACCACGATACAGTCCAGCACTTGCTGACCGGCCTTGGCCCGGCGATTCAACGGCAAGGGGGACTGGTGGCTTGCCGCCAGGATGACGTGTCCCAGTTCCGTTGCCAACGGAGTAATCGAGGGTTCAAACCCTCCTTCACCCGGAGTTCGTGCATCACGCTGCCAAACATGCAAATGCGTTCCCTGCCGATCCCCCAGCTGCTGCCAAAACTGGCTCGCCAGCTCCTGGGCGTCAGCCCCCTTGAGTGATCCCTGGCACCAACCGTACGTCCTCGCAAAAACACTCTGTAGCTCAACGGATTCTGCCATCCGTACCTCGGGGGACAATTTGAAAGTCACGAAACCGGGCCGTGAAAAAGCCCCTCGCAACCCCGGCCAGCGGGATTCGACCTCGGCTTTCAACGTTGCCTCGGCACCCACCTGGCAACTGGCAAACAAAAAACGGGAAGGTTCCATAATCTCTTACTCGGTAAGCCTTGGGACACATGTCCTGGAGTCCGTGCTCCATGTAATCGCTGATAAAACATGCAGTAAAACAGACTAGCAATCATTTCAACACACTCTGTGCTAAGATCAAGATCGCCTCGATGGACTGTGACAGTCCAGTAAAAGAAAAATGCCCATTTCATTTCCCCATTCGTAACAGGACTCACACCATGCCCGCAAAAATCCGTATCGGGGTCACCGGCTCCGGATTCATGGGACGAACCCACGTCGATGCAGCAAGACGCCTGGAAAGCACGGAAATCGTCGCCGTTAGTGGTGGATCGCGAGCTCCGCAACTGGCGGCAGATTACGGCATTGACTGCGAACCGGATACACCGTCACTGGTGGCCCGCCCTGATATCGACGCCATCGTGATCACGACTCCCCACCACGTCCACTGCGAAGAAGCGCTCTGGGCGGCAGAAGCCGGTAAACATGCACTGGTCGAGAAACCGCTGGCCACCTCCCTGGAAGATTGCGACCGTATGCAGGCTGCCTTCACGGATCGACAACTGGTCCTGTCTGTTGGCTATCACCAGCGATTCAGGGAATCAATCAAGCGTACTCGCCAGTTACTAACCGAGGGATCCATTGGCACGGTACGCTGCCTGCAAACATCCGCGCTGTTTGACATCACGGCCATGAGAGATGACGAAGGATTTGGTGGCAACTGGTCCTGGTGGAAAGATCCCCGCAGCCTGGCTCACCTGATCAATGGCGCGCCGCATACCGTGGACCTGGTACGCTGGTGGCTCGATACCGAAATCGATACCATCGCCGCCCACTGCAACACTTTCCGCGAGGAAAATCCGAACGAGAATACCACCATGTCACTGATCTCGTTCCAGGACGGAACCAGTTGCACCTACTGGTCCTCCAGCGTGCTTCCGGATCCCGGTTTTCCCCAGGAATCATTTCGTTTTCGGTTCATGGGCGACGACGGGCTGCTGGACCTGGATCCATACGGCAAACTGCAACTGGCTCTCAACGGCCACTGGGAAACCGTCTACGAGCAGCCCCCGGTCGGCTTTGACCAGGCAGACGCCGCTTACCAGGCACCTCGCATGCAAGCCTACTGTGACCAGATGCAGGCCTTCGTGAATTCAATCCACGGTCAACCTGGTGGTGAAGGGACCGCTGCCGATGGACGGGCCGGAGTCGCTGCGGTACTGGCCATGCTGGAGGCCTCTAACCAGAGGAAAACCATCACCCTCTAGAGGCTCCCACCAACCGCGTTTAACCGATCAATTGCATCAACTGCACGTAACCCACGCGAATCGTAAAGAAGCCGAAGAAACAGATCGCCCAGATCATGATCAGCAAACGCCAGCCACCTAACCGGATATGCGCTGGCAGACGGTACCGATTGACATACGCCAGCAGGATGCTGTAGATGAACATGACCGCGCCGTTGAGAGCCGCTGTCAACTTGAACAACTGGAAGGCGCTGACATCAAAACCGACCTGTTCCAGCAACAGGATGCCCGATCCCAGCAGGACCGTACCCCACAGGAACACGTAATAGAGCCGGCTTTCTGACCAGGTCGCATGGTCCCGCAACCAGGTCACCTTAACCAGGTCGGTCGAGATGCGACTGACGGCATCGAGGACTCCAAATTCTGTCGTTAACAGGATAATGATTCCCATCACGAGAAAGACGTTCTTGGCCGCCGGACCGATCACGGACCCGACCTCGTTGGCTTCTCCCAGGACAAAATTCATCTTGTCACCATAGCGAGAGGCTCCCTCGCGCAGGTTTCCATCCTCACCATAAAAGGTGCTGTAACTGATCAGGGTCAGCAAGACCAGGCAGACCAGGCACGTGACAAAGAAACTCCAGAAATGCTCCCAACAGGAAGCTCGCCACCAACCTCGCCAGCGTTGCCGATTCAACTCCGTATCCCGAAAATGGTACCCCACGCTGGAGCTGGCCTCCTGCTGACCCGTGATTGGACTGGTGATGCGACCGATATGATGTCCCATCCCGTATCCCTTGTCTTTCACGTAATTGCTCTGCCCCAGGTTCGTCGTACCACCGGCCCCTGCAAAGGCCAGGGCACCGAGCAGGAAGACCGCATCCAGTCCTGAATCGGCAGGTGGAATAAAATTCGGGAATCCCAGGGTCATCACCTGGGAAAACTGGGCGGTCACAGCATCCCATCGCACCAGCCAGATCGCCAGGACAACGATCAAGAACAGAACCATGCTAACCAGGAAAACCTGCATCTTCTCGACGGTTTCGTAGACTACCGGTCCCGCTGTCAGGATCGCCGCACAAAAAATCATGCCGGCAATGGCGATCCAGGTCACGGACTGTTCTTCCGCAATCACGAACAGCCCCGTCGTCCCATCCGCCTGCAACTGCGGTTCCCAAATCATCCAACTCAGGACCTGTGCAGCTCCCTTCGACCAGGCCGGGATCATCCAGGGAATAATATTCAGCAACAGGAAAATGACGGCCCAGAAACGGCCCAGTCGAACAAAACTCGTGATTGCACTCTCACCCGTCGCCAGGGACCAACGCGTAATTTCCATGTTCAAAAAATACTGCGTTGCCACACCCAGCAGGCAGGCCCAGAAAAAGACGAAACCGGACTTGTACGTGATGTACGGCCAGAAAATGAATTCACCGCTGCCCAGGGCCAGCCCGGCCAGGATGATGCTCGGACCAAGCATCCGCCAAATGGGTACCGGTTCCGGTAGATCCCGATATTGCATGGCTGGTAGAGAACCCGCTGGTATTACGGAATCCGGTACCGGCTGATCCGTCGTCACTTGTCCTGGGCTACTATTCATCCAGATCCCCACAAACTCGAAACTATTGGCATCCCAAGGGGTTATTTAACAGGGTCTCGAACGTGCGGCCAAGTTGATCACCGGCAAACAAGCCTGGTAAAACCGTTACCACTGATCCCATTGCAACCCGGTAAAACAAGACTTTATCCTCAAATGAACCTGAAAAACAGCAGCTTTGCCTAACTTCCTCGCGATTTACCAAAGACAACTGGATTTACCCTGTACCATAAGGGATAATTCAAAGAACTTGAAATAGCTGGCAGCATCCGAATTTCCGGGTTGTTTTCCTAAATTTAGATCACCTGCATCACTTTTTACCTTACCCACGTTCTGACAAGGAACCATGGCATGTCGAGTCAAGCTTTCACTCGCGGTCGCAACCTGTGCTTTACGGCTTTCGCCCTTTTCATCCTGGCACTGCTCCCTGACCAACTCGCTGCCCAGCGTGGCGGTAGTGATCGTGGTTCTAGCGGTCGTGGCGGCTCCGGCGGTGGTTTCCAGGGTCGTGGCGGTTCCGGCGGTGGTTTCCAGGGTCGTGGTGGTTCCGGCGGTGGTTTCCAGGGTCGTGGTGGAAGTGATCGCGGTTCCCAGGGTCGTGGCGGGAGTGATCGCGGTTCCCAGGGTCGTGGTGGAAGTACCCAGGGTCGTGGCGGGAGTGATCGCGGTTCCCAGGGACGTGGCGGGAGCACTGGCGGCGGTGCTAGTGAGTTCCTCAAACGCATGGACGCAAATGGGAATGGCAGCCTGGATCCCAGTGAACAGGGACGCCTACGCCCCATGTTAGAACGGATCTCCAGCGCGCGTCGCGATCGTGGTGCGTCCAGCCTGGACCTCTCACGTCCGATCCCCATGAGTCAACTGTCAGAAGAATTTAATCGCATGCGTGAGCAGGGAGGCAGTTCTCGTGGTTCCCAGGGGCGTGGCGGCAGTAACCTTAGCAGGGGTGACAGCGGCTCGCTCAGCAGGACGGAACTGGAACCACTCGTTCCCAACTTTGCTTTCGAGGAAGAACAATTCATCCCCCTGCCCACTTTTGGTCCCGAGGGAGAGCGAAACACGGTTAATATTACAGAAGCCGATCGCAAAGAAGCTGCTCAAACTATGAAACGCTATGACAAGAACGGGGATAACGTCTTGTCGAAGGAAGAAATTGCCCAGGCACGTTGGCGAGATGATCCGCTGCAGCAAGACCGCAATCGTGACGGCAAGCTTTCACTAAACGAATTGTATCTGCGTTACGCCTTGCGTCGGAACGATACCCGGGATCAGGCCAGCTCCTCGAATCGCTCGAGCAGTTCCCGTGGTTCCTCTTCGCGAACAAGCTCCAGTCGTGACAGTGGTTCTCGTGACAGTAGTTCGCGTGGCAGTAGTGGACGTGGTAGTTCTTCCCGAGGTGGAGACTCCTCCAGTTCAGGTGCCAGCACGGATCGGATGGCCTTCTTTGCCAACAGCATGATGCAGCGTTACGACAAGAATGGCAGTGGCGTCCTGGAGAAGTCGGAATGGGCCAGCTTCCGTACCGATCCTTCCCCCGGAGATACCAACAAGGACGGAAAACTGACCAAGGATGAATTAACCAAGTGGATGTCTAGTCGATTCGGCCAAAGCCGTGGTGGCGGTGACAGTGGACGGGGTGCCAGTGGACGAGGATCCAGCGGACGTGGTAGTAGTGATCGTGGTAGTAGTGATCGTGGTAGTAGCGGGCGTGGTGGTAGTGATCGTGGCGGCAGCGAACGCGGCAGTAGCGGGCGTGGTGGTAGCCAGGGTGGCCGTCGCGGGGGCGACTCGAATACGGACACTGCCGAGTCCTATCGCTTCAAGACCCTGGGCGAGCGATTGCCAGAGGGATTACCCGAGTGGTTCAAGTCCAATGACAAGAATGGCGACGGACAGATCATGATGTCCGAGTATGCCAAAAACTGGAATGCACAAATGCTCGACAGTTTCGACAAGTTTGACTTCAATGCGGATGGAGTGATTACTCCCGAGGAATGCCTGGATGGTATCGATGAAGGTGCCACCTATGGTGGTGCGGGGGGATCCAGTCGTGGACGTTCTTCCTCGAATGACAAGAAAGATGACACTCAAGGCAAGGCAAGTTCCTCGAAGTCGACCGGTACCTTGTCCCGAACCGCCAAGTACGTCAACGGTGTCATGGAAAAATATGATACCGACAAGAACGGCAGTCTCGATAAGGCCGAATGGTCCAAGAACAGGTGGGTCAAGGATAGCTACGACAAGAATGAAGACGGGAAGATGACCGTCGAGGAGTTAACCAAGGGATTTGGGGGCTAAAGGGCCCGCTAAATTGGCACAGCAGCTAACCTGGTTTGTCGTGACTGACCGTCTGCGGTTACAATAAACGCTGTTTCGCGTGGAAGAAGCCGTCCCCTTCCTGGAGGCGTTTCCTTGAGTCTTGGGGCTCCATTGCCACTCGATATCATCAGGATGGTTGAACACCAGGCGGCCATGAAACTTTCATCTACAGCTCCTGTCTCGGCGGCACGGTGGTTGGTCGCCGCTCTCGTTCTCACGGTCATCACGTGCCCAGTGCTTGCTGACACCCCGGCCACGTCGACCACTCGCCTCACGCTACAAGTCGCCCCGTCTGCCATCTCACTAAGCGGTTTTAATCTACAGCAGCAAATCCAGGTCACCGTCCAGTCCGCAAATGACTTGCCAACGGATGCCACGCGTACTGCTACCTTTCAACTCGATGATAACCGGATCGCAACCATTAACGCATCCGGAGTGATTCGCGGAAAAACACCCGGCAAGACATCACTCCAGGTCCGACTGGGTAAGTTGCAGGCTCGAGTGCCGATTGTCGTGGGGGACCCCGACCAGGACGCGCCTCCCCAGTTCCAACGTGACATTCTCCCGATTCTCTCCAAGCTGGGATGCAACAGCGGCGGTTGTCATGGCAAACAATCCGGACAGAACGGTTTCAAGCTTTCAGTCTTCGGGTTCGACGCCCGCGCTGATTTCGAATCACTGACACAGGAAGCACGTGGCAGGCGAGTGTTTCCTGCAGATCCAGCCCGCAGCCTGTTACTCCGCAAGGCAACCGGCAGCCTTCCCCACGGTGGTGGACAACGCATGCTTCCGGACTCGGTGGACCAGCAATTCGTATTAACATGGATATAAAAAGGGACTCCCTGGGGGATCGCAGAGGGCCCACTGCTGCAAGAAATTGTTGTCCAGCCGCAACAGATCATCATGCAGCCGCTACGTGCACAGCAACTCTTGGTTACCGCCCTGTATAGCGATGGTAGTCAACGAGATGTCACCGCGGCAGCAGCCTACTCCAGTAACCAAGCCACGATTGCCGACACGGATAATTCATTCCAGGTCAAAACCGGCAAGCAACCGGGCGAAGCAGCAATCACGATCAATTACATGGGAAAAGTGACTTCCACGCGTGTCATCATCCCACGGCCGACCAGGGGGGAAAGCCTGGCTGCCATGCCAGTCAGCAATCCGATAGATACCCTGGTTGGAAAAAAACTGACCGCCCTGGGACTGGAACCTTCTCCATTGGCCAACGATGCCATGTTCCTCAGACGCCTGTACCTAACCACCATTGGCACACTGCCCAGTGCCAATGAAATCACGGCCTTCCTCCGCAACGAGCAACCGGACAAGCGAAACCAGGAAATCCAACGCGTTCTTGAACGGGACGAGTATGCAGACTACTGGACCTTGAAATGGGCTGACGTCTTGATGGTCAATCCGGAAAAAATGGGACCACGAGGTGCCTACGAATTCCACCAGTGGTTACATCAGCAGGTCCAGACCAATCAACCTTACGACAAGTGGGTGCGGGAACTGGTCACGGCCAGTGGTAACTCTGGAAAATATGGGCCTGTCAATTTTTTCCGAGCAGCTACCACCGTCGAGGATGTAACCAAGACTGTCAGCCAGGCCTTCCTGGGTATCCGCATGGACTGCGCCCAATGCCACCATCATCCGTTCGAGAAATGGGGCCAGGATGATTTTTACGGCATGGCCGGTTTTTTCACCGGGCTGCAGCGCAAGTCACTGGGCAATGACCGTTTGCTTGTTTTCCACCCAGGACACCAGGCCGCCAAGGTGCCGGTCAGCAACCAGTTGGTCCCCACGCAACCACCGGGGGGAAAACCACTGGAAGGGCTCGACCAGGGGGATCCACGGCTCCACCTGGCCCGTTGGATGACGGCGCCCAGGAATCCCTACTTTGCACGACTGGTCGCCAACCGCCTCTGGAAGCACTACCTGGGACGTGGCCTGGTCGAACCTGAGGATGACCTGCGTTCAACAAATCCGGCTGCCAACGAACCCCTGTTGAACTACCTGGCCCAGCAAGTGGTCCAGACCGGATTTGATCTCAAGCAGGTAACTCGACTGATCCTGGAATCCAACACGTTCCAACTTTCCAGTAAGCCCAATGCCCTTAATTATGATGACCACCAGCATCACTCGCATTACCTGATTCGGAGATTGCCCGCAGAGGTCCTGCTGGATGCGATTTCCCAGGTGACCGGTTCTCCGGAGAAGTTCGTGGGAATGGCACCGGGAACCCGTGCTATCGAGCTGTGGGACAACCGAATGCCATCTTATTTCCTTGATACCTTTGGCAGATCACTGCGTGAATCCCCCTGTGAATGTGGCAAATCAGGTGAACCAACGATGGCCCAGGCACTGCACCTGATGAACGCACCGGAAATTGATGCCAAGGTCACCGATCCTGCTGGTCATGCCATGCGACTGGCCCGGACCGATCTGTCCACGGCGGAAATCACTAACCAGCTTTGCCTGGCCATCCTGGGCAAGCCGGCGACCGCTCGTGAACACGCGGTGGCCCGCGCATTATTTGCCGACCAGTCCCGCCAGGCAGCTGCGGCAGACCTGATGTGGACCCTTATCAACTGTTATGATTTCCTGTTCATCCACTAGGACTTCTTGAAAGGTTTTTTTCATGTCCCCTGCTGTTGATCTAAGAAATCAATTCTACGCGCCGCTCCAACATCGAGTCAGCCGCCGGAATTTCCTACAGGTGGGATCGCTGGCCGGGCTGGGCTTGGCTGATATCTTGCGCATGCAAAATGCATCCGCTGCGGGTAAGCCTGCAGGTGATGATATCAACTGCATCTTTATTTTCATCGTGGGTGGAATGCCGCAACAGGATATGTGGGATCTCAAACCAGATGCTCCCGATGGCATCCGGGGCGACTTTAAACCGATCTCGACCCGCGTCCCTGGCATCCAGATTTCTGACGTACTACCACAGATTTCCCAGGCCACCGACAAGCTGGCCATCCTGCGCAGCATGACGCACGATGATTCCGATCATGGTCGTGGATTCCACATCATGATGACCGGGAAAAAGGCCGGGGCTGGCGATTTCAACGGCAACCAAAACAATAACCAGCATCCCTGCCTTGGCTCCATGGTGGCCCGCCTGGGAAAACCCGGTTCACTGCCACCCTACATTTCCGTACCAAACTTTCTCAACAGTGGCGGGCCGTCTTTCCTGGGCCCCAGCTACGGTCCCTTCACGATCACGGCAGACCCCGCTGCCCCCGATTTCTCCGTGCGTGACATTGGACTGCCAACATCCGTCAGCGACGACCGCAGCCGCAGGCGCCGAGCCGCATTACAAAGCATCAATGCATTTCAACAGCAGGTCGAGGCCGTCAGCGGGCAAGTAAAATCACTGGATGTGTTTTACGAAAAAGCATACAACATCATGACCTCCCCGCTGGCCAAGCAAGCCTTTGATATCGAACGTGAATCGAGCAAGACTCGTGAAAACTACGGCATGACCAGCATGGGGCAATGTTGCCTGCTGGCTCGACGCCTCGTGGAGGCAGGATGTCGTTTTGTCAGTATCGAAAACGGTCACTGGGATACCCATCGAAAGAATACCTACAGCCTGCGAGAACTGCTCTGCCCGAGCTTTGACCAGGCTATTCCCGCCCTGCTCGACGATCTGTCTGACCGGGGCCTCCTGGAAAAAACGCTGGTTGTCGTAACCACGGAATTCGGGCGGACGCCACGAATCAATCCCCTCGCCGGGCGAGACCACTGGCCCAATGCATTCTCGATCCTGATGTCCGGGGCTGGTTTGAAGACCGGTTTAACCATCGGCAAAACCGACAAGACCGCCAGCGAGGTCATCGACCGACCGATCACGCCCCAGGACATGTGTGCCACGGTCCTGAAGGTTTTGGGGATCGATCATCGGCAACTCCTGCATACTCCCCTGGGACGACCGATTCCGCTGG
>JAZADA010000035.1:0-4356 GCA_036124135.1 Planctomycetota bacterium
CAACGCCGGAGCGTGGTGCCCACCCACCAGCCGGCAGGTATGCCAACCAGGTTGGCTGCGAGGTCATGCAGCTCGCAGGATCGCCCTGGGATCAGTGCCTGCAGTAGTTCAGAGAGGAGTGCGTAGCCGAATAACGCGTACAGGCAAAGGTGGAGGGAGGGGGTGGCCTCCGGGCCACGCGACCAGCAGACGAGCATGGCTAACAACTGAAACGCGACCAGGTGCTGCCAGTAATCTGCCAACCTGTGGGTCACGGCCGCCTGGACCGCAGGTTCGAATGAGCCCAGGTACCAAAGCGGTGCCGGGGCCAGGAGCGTATGTGAGAGGACGAGGAAATAGATTCCCGTCAAGGTCCACCGAGTTCTAGGGGATTGATGCAGATCCATGGTAAGGCGATGAGGTGCCGGCGATCGTAAGTGAGCAACCGGATCGTAGCGGTACAGGAGAACGTCCACAATGGTATTCGGAAGTAATCGCTCAACCGCGCGGGAGGTCGCTACCAGGCTGCTGCTGAAGAAGGATTGCTATGGTCGCAGAAATGTCCTGTAACCGTTGATCGCTCTGGTCGACATCAAGACTCAGGTAATAATAGATGTTTGCATGGAGGTAAGCCAGGTTGTCCTCGAAAGTTGCTTGCCGCGCGCTGGCCAGGGCTTCCTGCTCATGTAGCTCGGTTTGAGATAGGGGAAAGTGCATACGGTATCTCCAGTCCTTGGGTAACAGCCTCGCTTGCATCTATATAAACGCTTTTCCGGGCGTTTGTACTCATAGAATCTGGAAACCCGGCAAAAGATTTTGCCGGCTGGGATGCGGACGGGTTTAAATGCTAGCTATTTTTTCCCCTTCGGCCGCTGCAGATTTTTTTTCCCCGCGCGTGCGGTTTCCAATAAACGCTGGTAAACATCAGCGTGTTTACCAGCGGCGACGGAATTACCACCTGGGACGAATTCCCCGTAGGGGCGATCCTCAAACACCTGGAGTTCTTTCTTGAGGTATCCCTGGAGAATACTTAGCGACCGAGCCTGGGACATATCCTTGGCAAGGTTGTCTTGTTCCCTGGGGTCTTTTCGGAGGTCATAGAGTTGATCAGCGACATACGGATTAGGCGTTGTGGTGACGGAACGAGACACCCCGCCACTGAGCCCGGTGAGCGATTTAAGGAAGCGTCGGCTTCCTGCCCGGACCCCCTCGAGTTGTTCACGTGTGTACCTTAGGGCAATGTAGTTGTGAGTTTTAGTTTTCACGGAGCGTGCAGCGCCCATCTCGGAATAGACATAGGAGCGGATGGGCTTGTCCGGTTGCGAGAAAAGTGGTGCGATGCTGATGCCGTCAAGGCGGTAGCCGGGTGGCGCTGATATTCCAGCCAGTCCGAGCCAGGTAGGGACGAAATCCGTATTCTGAATTAACTCGTTACAGATCGTCCCGGCCTCTACTTCGCGAGGCCAGCGCAGGAGACAGGGTATCTCGGTGCCGCGGTTTTTGAGAAGGGAACCCTTGTTCTGCGAACCGTGATCGGCGACGAAGAGCACCACGGTGTTTTCTCTGAGCTTCAATTCATCGAGCTTGTCCAGCAGGACGCCCAGGGAGTCGTCCATCCAGAGGTAGCCGGCTTCGTTGTCGGTGAGGCCTGCGGCACGGATTCGTTGCATAACGGTCTCCCGCGCCGGCATGGCGTTCAGCTTCCGGGATATCCTCCCGGCACCCGTGATCTCCGGGTGGTCCAGGGAACGGCGCCAGGATCCATTCGGACCGTGCAACAGCGTCGTTGAGTAGTGCAGGTAGAAGGGGCGATCGCGGTTTGTCTCGAGAAACTGGAGAGCTGCTTCGACGGTCCATTCGGGATTATGCATGCCGAAGGGTGCCTTGATGTTCTGCCAGTAGATGTGCTTGGCCCAGGTAAATCCCCGGTCCTGGATGAGTTGGCGGTAACGTTTTTCGTTTTCTTTTTTCTGGCGATTGATCGCCGCGGAATAGGGAACGTTTTTCTCGACAACGTGAAGTCCATGGGCGCGTTGCAAGGCTTCGTCATCAGGTCCCACATGGTACTTCCCAACAAAACCCGTGGCGTATCCGTGCCGAGCGAGGAGTGCGCCGACATTCATGTTGTCGTTTTCGAGAACCATGTTGAAACCCGGCGAGGCCTGTTGTCCGAGTGGGAAAAGCTGCTGGTATTGCTTGCAGTAGGAAGCGCCCGCGTAACGGCCGGTGAGGAATGTGTAGCGCGACGGCGTGCAGACCGTGCTCGTCACATGAGCGTTGTGGAATAACATACCCTCGCGTGCCAGTCGGTCGAGGTTAGGGGTAAGTACCTTGCCGCCATAAGGACTGGTCTCGTACTTGTCGTAATCATCCACCAGGAAGACAAGGAAGTTGGGTTGGCGAGCGGAGGCTGGGCCCATGACGCTACTGCACAAGAGAAGCGTGATGATAAGGAAACGCCGGTTGTAACCGGGGAAGCTCCGTGGTTGAGTGGTCACAGGTTAATTTCCTTTGAGGGCCCGCATGGCGTTGTTGTAAAAAATGTCCTGGAGTTTTTTAGGGTCCGTGACGATGCGGCGTAGAAAGGCCTGCAAGCGGGTGCTGTAGCAGACACCGTTAAAGCTGCCACCCTTGCCGTCGAAACAAGGGCAATCACTACCGAAGAGAAACTGTCGTGGATGGCGTGCCAGGAATCCGGCCGTGAATTTCTCGTCACGGGTCAGTGCACCATAGCCACTGCCGGCGGACATGTCCGCATATAGGTTGGGGTATTTGCCCATCAGGCGGTCAAGAATGCCGCCAGGTTTAACGGGTCCCTTGGGATACAGCGTTTTGCTGGGAGACGGAACGTCGGCGCTGATGTTAGACCAGAAAGACTGGGCATGGCCAATGATCCGCACGCGCTTGTAGCGTTTCAGGTAGGTTTCCAGGTGGTCAGCGATTCCCTGGTTATAGCCCGTGGCGCTGTCCTGGAAATGGATCGTGATGGGCCAGTTCAGTTGGTCGCAAAGTGCAATGACTGCCTCGACGCGACGATCGTTCAGGGGTAAATGTTCCTTTTGCTCGCCGATGCCGCGGCAGCCAGCCTCGTGGTAGGTTCGGATGCGTTGCAGGACATCCGGTTGGCGAATATCAGATTGGCAGAATGGAATGACGCGATCGCGGTATTTTTCAAGCGAATCAATCACGGTCTGGCTTTTCGACAGGACCCCCCCCTCGCCCGTTTCCAGGGGCAGGATAAAAGCCCTTTCTGTACCCGTGTTATCCATGTGAGCAATGGTTTGCTCGATCGTACGGTTCTTGTGGTTGTAATGAAGGTGGCAGTCCAGGAGTTTCATTGCCTTGGGGGCGGCCGCAGCAAGGTGAGTAACCGGGGACAGGGTGGCCACGGAAGCGGCGGCGCTGGTTCCGAGGAATGCCCTGCGAGTGATCGTGGTGTGTGTCTTCATGAAAAATCTTTCCTGGGATCAAGGTGCGAGGTGTAAGGCAAGTGGGCACGGTTGGAATAGCGATATGGTCAGGGAGTCGCCAGTCGCGTGATAGCTTCTTTTCGAGCGTCTCGTATGAATTCAGCGATGTTGATTGACTTTCCGCCGCCCGCCTTGCTGGCCTCGGCAGCCTGCATCAGGGCGAATACCTCGATGGTGGCGCTGGGTGGCAGTGGCGTTTCTCCCGTAAGAAAGAAATGGGCGATTTTTTCCAGTAGGGGCAGTTTGTCACTGCCAATGCCCGATTGAACAATCTTTTTTTCACCGAAGACAGTGAGGCCGAATCCTGCCTTGCCGCCGTCTTCGCGTAAGCCCCGGAAAGTGCCAATCCGACCATTGCTCCAGGTTCCACGTACATGTTCCGCACTCGGTGTCTGGTAGGCCGTGACAGATTCAAGTCCGGGGCCCATGACGGTGCTGAGGACCTCGCATCCATGAACGCCGTACCAGAACAGGTCCGGATGGTTGGGGACGGATTTCGATGTGCCATAGACATCGCAACCGTAAACGTTGCCGGTAGCCGCAGCGGCCAGGGTGGACTTGTATTCTGCCTGGTATCGCTTGGAGGAGCACGAAAAGAATGGTACGCCGCTGCGTTTGCTCAGTTCTACGATCATCAGGGCATCGACCAGTGACGCGGTAAACGGTTTGTCAATGAAGACTCGCTGGCCTGCCTGGAAAACCGGCCGCACCTGTTCGAGGTGTTGGCTGCCATCGACACTTTCCAGCATCACGGCGTCTACTTGCTTGAGAAGTGCCGGAATCGAATCGACGATGGCGATGTCCATCTCGGCGATTTGCTTGGTGAAACCTTTCACCCGATCGCGACTGGGAGGAAAGTCAGGGCTACCACCGGGGAAAGCCGCAACCACTGAAATCTTGGCAAGGT